>JACPAN010000015.1:0-140672 GCA_016180815.1 Elusimicrobiota bacterium | reverse complement strand
AGGCTTACGTGCCCTGTGGGCACGCCGCGCCTCGCGGCGCCTTGCCTCGCTCCAAAATTGCCCCGGCAAATTGATCATTAATTCCTTAACAGACCCTAAAGCGCCGCCGCTTACTCTTCAGCGACCGCAAAATCAAAAACGATTTTTAATTGATCCTGCTTTAAGCCCTGCGGCAAAGGCTGAAACGGGGCCGCCAGCATTACGCTTCGAACACAGGCTTGATCAAACATCGCGTCTCCGGAGCGTTCGGTCAACTCCGGTTTGGTGACGGTGCCGTCGCGATTGATGGTAAACGCTACCTGGGCCTGGCGGACCAACAAGCCGCTGCGCCAAAAACTCGGGTCCCAATTCAAAGCGATTTTGCTGCGCAAGGCTTCCAGATAAAAAGGGTAGGGAAAATTGCCGGCGCCGGTTCCCAATCCAACCAATGACTTGGCGCTTTTGGGCCCCGGGGCGGCTTTCATGGCCGTGGTTTTGGGCACGGCCACCGGCTTGTCTTTTGTCTTGGCTTTAGACGGGGTTTTTAAAAAATCCTCGCTTTCCTGGGGCACAAGAACATTAGCCGGGCCCCCGCTTAATCCGGAGGAAGCGGTCCTGGGAGCGGTTGAGCCGATGGATAAATCCACGGTGTAATAATTTTTTTTCCTACCGCTGCTCGGCATAAAACTAATCGCCGCAACCATGAACAACAAGGTGTGAAATGCGGCGGAAGCAATCAGTCCTGTTTGGAAGGGATCGCGAACCGCCCCGGGGGTCACGTTCCCGATTGAATGGCCGCGATGCCCAATTTGCCGACTTTCAAGCGCCGGGCAATATCCATGAACTTGACGATAAACTCCAGGTCCACGCCTTTATCCGCCTGAATAAGCAAAGGGCGTCCCCTTAAACGCGCGCCTAATTCCCGCTCAAGATTGTCCCATTCGATGGAGCGCGCCTCGATAAAAATATGCCCGCTTTTGGTGATGGTGACCTCGAGCGGCGATTGCGGGGTCTCCGCGGCGGTCGATGATTTGGGAATATTCACTTCGATTTGAGAGCGTAATAAAAACGGCGTGATCACCATGAAAATAATAACCAAGACCAGGGCCACGTCGATTAACGGAATGAGGTTAATTTCCGTGAAGATACGGCGTTTCTTGCTCCTCGCCATCAACCCCCGGGGCATGCGCTTACTTGCGGACCAGGCCCATGATCAATTCGCCCGCAGCCAACGTCAGCTGCTGCTCCAAGGCTTCCAGCTTGCGGCTGAAATAGTTATAACCCACCACCGCTGGAATCGCCACCAAAAGCCCGGCGGCTGTGGCCACCAAGGCCTCGGCAATGCCCACCGCCACCACCGCATGCCCGCCGGACATGGTCGCGGAAACCGCCCGGAAGGCGCGGATAATGCCGATCACCGTGCCCAGCAAGCCGATAAACGGAGTAATGCTGGCAATGGTGCCTAAGATCGAAAGCCGGTTCTCCAACGGGGCCAAAGAGCGCGTAATTTCCGTGCGCGCGATCAATTCCCGTCCTTCGATGGTCGCGGTCAACTCGACTTTTGAAGCGATCTGTTTTAAAAATTGAGGGATGGCTTTGCCCGCCCGGCGAAACGCCACCCATCGATCCCACATCACGGCCAAAGAAATAACGGAGCACGCCAACAACACAGACAGCACATACCATCCGTGCAGCAGCATTTCCTTCAAAGCAAAATGAGACGAGCCCATATTGATCATGAGTTTATTTTACAGATAAAAAATTGTCGTTTAAGGGGCGGGCTCCGACGCGGACCAGGCCGGCTCCAGGCAATCCGCCCCCTGGAAGGCGATCACCCTCATCTCCGGGGTTTCGCGCGCGATGCCTTTGATAAAAACCTCCCATTTGCCGTTTCGTTTCGATGTGAAGGAAATGAAGCGGCTGTCATGCGAAAACGTCGGGTGCTCGTTGGCGCCGTCTGTGGTCAGCTGAACGAAGCGCGCGCCCATGGGATCGCCCAAAAAAACCTGAAAATTTTCCTCGCGGACTTTCTTGCCCGAAAACGCGACGGCGCTGCCGTCTCTGGACCATTCCGGCTCATCCGCCCAAAAAAATCCGTAGGTCAGGCGCCGCGTATTGGCCCCGTCCCTGTTCATGATGAAAATCTGCGGATTGCCGGAGCGATCCGTGGTAAAAGCGATTTCCTGACCGTTAGGGGAAAACGTCGCGGCCGTGTCAATGCCCATGGTCCGGGTCAGCCGCCGCAAAATTTTCCCCTGGGGCGACAAAAAATAAATATTGGGATCGCGGCCCAACGACAAGGTCGCCAGCAATCCTTCGCCCAACGGATCGAACGCAGCCGATGCGTTTAAGCCTTGGGCCTCCGAAAGCGTCGCTATGGAGCCTTTGTCCAAATCGTGGGCATAGAGATCGGGGTTGCCGTCTTTGTACGAAGTAAACGCCAAGCGGCGTCCGTCATGGCTGAACGCGGGCAAAAGAGAAATCGTCGACCAATTCGTGATCGGGCCCGCGTTTTTTCCGTCCCAGTCCGCCAGCCAAACCTCTTTTTTGCCGCCCTGCTTCAACGTGAAAGCGATTTTGGAAGTAAAAAAACCCTGCTCGCCGGTCAAAGTTTTTAAGGCGAACTCCGCTGTTTTGTGGCCCAAACGCCGGGTATTGCCCTGATCCCAAAAATTCCGAGAAGCGACGACTTCTTTGCCGGCCGAAATCACGGCGCTGACCAGAACGCCTTTGTTCGAACGGTTCGCTTTAATCTCCAGGCGCTGATCCGCCCAACTCTTGACGTCCTTGGGCGCGACGGAAATCAAATCAACCAAATCAATGAGCGCCAAATCGCTGCGGAGAATGTCTAAAATCGCGCGCTCATCGTCGTTGTCACGGGGGGATTCAACCACGCCCAATTTGGCTTTGACGACGGAGGCTTCGCCAAAAATTTCCTTCAAACCCAAACGAACCTCGGCCGGGCCTTGGGCCGACGCCGACAAAACGATCGTTAGGAGAAAAAAAAGCACGCGGCTATTTTTTGCCGTGAGGGATATTCTTGAGCAAATCCTTGGCTTCTTCCGCCTCTTTCGTTCCCTGATGCGTGATGATCAGGTATTCCAGCATGCCCTCCGCCTCCCCTGTTTTTGATTCGTCAAGGTAAAGCTTGGCTTTCTCCAGCATCCCGGCCCTGGACACCGGACTTTTTGGGAAACGCGCCAAGAGCTTATCCAGCGCCTCATGAGCGCCGGCGCCGTTCTTTTTTTCTTTCAAGGCCAACGCCCGGTAGTACAGGCTTTTGTCCGCCAGGCTGCCCTCGGGATAAGCCTTTAAATACGTCTCAAACCCGCTGTCCGCCAAATCCCAGCGCTTAGCCAGAAAATCCTTGTACGCGGCCTGAAATGTCCTGAGCGGAGCGTCCAAGCTCTCGTCCTCTTCCTCTTCTTCGACGGCGGCTGTTTTACCGTTGGCGGGCTTGGCCTTCTTGTCATTAGCCTTGGCTTTGGTTTTCGCCCCCGTCGCCGGGGCCGCTTTTTTCAAGGACGCGATTTTTGCCTCAATGCTTTGATCGAGCTCGTTGATCTGCTTGGCCAAGTCTAAAACGCGCTGCGCGAATTCTTTTCTCATGGCCTCGATCAGCGCCCGCAGCTCCTCGAATTTCGGGTTAAAATTATTCAGGAGATTCTGCGTGTCGTTCAGATTGGAATTCAGACTTTCGACGGGACGCTTAATTTCATCAAGGCGCTGGGTCAGCTCCGCCTGTTTTTTCTCAACGGAACCGATGGTCTTTTCCAGCCGGGCCACCTGCACTTCCAAGCCCGCCATATCTTCGCGCGTGGCCACGCAGGAAGAACAAAACGCCGCGCACAGAGCGGCTCCCAACAAACGCCTGCCGTTGATCATTGAAATGCGGTTTACTTTGCCGAATCCGTTTTTGTTCCTTTGTTCTGAGCGGGCGCGGTTTTCGCCGGAGACGCTTTGGCCGGCTCCTCTTTGACTCGCACTAACGTCTCGGCGCGGCGATTTTTGCCCCAGCAGTCTTCGTTTTGCTCCGCACAAACGAGGCGCTCCTCGCCCAAGCTTTGCGTGGCCATGCGCTTGGCCGCAATGCCTAAACTCTTGTAATAGGCGCGGATGGCGGCCGCCCGGCGCTGCCCCAAGGCCAAATTGTACTCCGTGGTGCCGCGCTCATCGCAATGGCCGTCGATCCGGACGATCATGCTGGGGTGGGCCTTCAAAAACTCGGCGTTTTTCTCGGCGACCGCCCGGGAATCCTCGCGAAGATCCGCTTGATCCAGATCAAAATAAATGACGCCCAATTCCTTGACCGGCGTAAAGTCCTTTCCGCGAACGGACGCTTCCACGTCCTCTTCTTGAACCGGTTTGCCCTCGGCGGACGGCGTCACCGACGATTCTTTTTTGATCACCGATTTTTTCGCGCAGCCAAAAATTAAGCCAAGCGCCGCAACCGCGGCGATCATCGTTGCGCACGTTCTCAAATGAATACCCCGGACGTCAATGGTCGACATATCAATTACCCTCCTTCTCTAGGAAACGCTCGATGCCGCTGAAACGGCCAGATAAGGCCTGATGGCTCCAATCGCGCGTCCCCTGTGACTGATCGTGTTCTTTTCCTCAAGGCTGAATTCGGCCAAGGCTCGGCCTGCCGAAGGAACAATGAACACTGGATCATAGCCAAATCCTTGAGCCCCGCGCCGCTCTTGGGCGATGACGCCGTCCAATCGGCCGCAGGAAAAAAATTGCGCGCCATCGGGACGGATCGCCGCGGCCGCGGTCAAAAACGACGCCCGGCGCGCCTCCCCGGAATAAGGCGCCAGCTCGCGCAACAGCTTCGCGACGTTCTGGTCGAAACTCACGCCCTCGCCCGCATAGCGGGCGGAAAAAACGCCCGGGGCCCCGCCTAAAGCCCAAACAAAAAGCCCCGTGTCTTCGGCCAGAACCGTTTCTTCGGGTTTGGCGTAAGCCCGAGCCGATCGAGCCTTGATCAAAGCGTTCGCCGTCAAGGTGGCGCCGGTTTCCTCAGCCGACCATTCGGGCGGCGCTTCGCGCCACAGCAGCCCTTCAAAAAAAGGGGTCATCTCCGAAATTTTGTGCTTATTGCGGGTGGCCAACATCAACGCCATGAGCTTGTCCCTATCTTAGAAAATGAAGCTGAAGAAAAAAAAGAAAAAAAGCCTAAGCGCCCAATTGCTGCAAGTAGTCGGCAATTTTACCGCGCCGGTTTTTTAGTCCGCTCAAACGCTCCCGCTCTTTTTGCACGACATCGGGGGGCGCTTTGGACGCAAAATCCGATTTTTCCAGCAGCGCCTCAAGCCGTTCGATCGCCTGATCCAGTTCCTTGGCCGAAGCCGTCAATTTCCCGGCTTCTTTGCGCCCATCCCAATCCCGGCTCATATAAACGACCAACTCAATATGGCCTTCCAGCACCGGGCGGCGGATACGCGTTCCCGGCAAAGCCTCCGGGGCTCGCTTGGCGCGCGTCATGGATTCCACCAACAAATAATCCGTTTCGCTGAACACGCCGTTCTTGGAACCCTCCAGATGAAACGCCAATTCTTCGCCGGGCGCAATGTTTAAATCCGAGCGCAGCACGCGAATCTCCGTGACCACCCCGGAAAAAAAATGCCACCAATGCCTGCTCGCTTCACGGCGATGCTCATCCAGGGGCGCGGACGAAGGCCATGATTCGCGGGCCAGCAAATCCCATCCGTGCAAATTTTTCAATTCATGAGCGATTTCATGGCTCACGAACGGCATAAAGGGGCCGATCATCTTCAAATAATGGCCGTAGATCTCGGTCAATAATTTCAACGGACCGCGATTCGAATTAAGGGAACGGCGAATTTTGACGATTTCAAGATACCAATCGCAGAAATGCCCCCAGAAAGAATCATAAATCCGCCTCAACGCCGCAGCCGGATCAAGGGCTTGCAGCTCACGAGCCGCTTCAGAGGCAACCGTGGCTGCTTCCGAAACCATCCAGTCGTCGCTGGGATGAGGGGGGCCGGATGCCAATTCCGAGCCGGGCTTTTCCCATTCCACTTTAATAAACCGCCCGGCATTCCATATCTTGGTGACGAAATTCTTGGCGCCCACGAACGCGTCTTTGGCCATATAAATATCCCGGCCGGGCTGAGCGCCCGCAAGGAGCGCATAGCGCAGGGCATCGGTGCCGTATTCGTTCTGAATATCCTGCGGGTTGATGACATTGCCGAGTGTTTTGGACATTTTCCGGCCTTGGGCGTCGCGAATCAATCCATGAAGATACACCTGACGAAACGGCACCCGTTCGGAAAAATAAAGCCCCATCATAATCATGCGCGCCACCCAAAGGTAGGTAATGTCATAGCCGGTCACCATCAACGTGGTGGGGTAAAAACGCTTAAAATCCGGGGTTGCTTCAGGCCAGCCGAACACGCTCATCGGCCACAAACCCGAAGAAAACCAAGTGTCTAAAACATCGGGATCCTGAACAAGATCAGTTCCGCCGCAGGTCGGACATCGGTCCGGCGTTTCAACCGCGGCCGCGGCCGGGCAGCCTTTAGCGCAATGCCAGACCGGGATTCGATGCCCCCAAATGATTTGCCGCGACAGGCACCAATCCCTCAGGCCTTTAAGCCACTCGAAATAAATACCGCCCCAGTGCTCGGGGAAAAACTTAGGTTCGCCCCGTTTTTCATAAGCCTCGATCGCCAACTTCTTCAACGGCTCCATATTTAAAAACCACTGTTTTGAAATCAGCGGTTCAACCACCTGAGCGCATCGATAACAAACCGCCACGTTATGCTGATAGGGCTCTTCCTTATCCAGAAAACCTTGCGCCTTTAAATCTTCGACGACTTTTTTCCTGGCCTGCTCAACCTTCAAACCGGCATATTGCCCACCCGCGGCAGTAATAGTCCCGTCTTCGCCGACCACTCTATAGATAGAAAGACCGTGGTCCTGGCCTATGGCCCAGTCCAAAGGATCGTGGCCGGGCGTCACTTTTACGGCCCCGGTTCCAAACCCTGATTCAACGCGATAATCCGCCACAATTTTGATGTCTCGATTCATTAAAGGAAGGGTTAAAACCTGCCCCTCCTTTCCTTTATAGCGCTCATCCCCCGGATTAACGGCCACAGCCGAGTCCCCCAGCATGGTCTCCGGCCGCGTCGTCGCCACCGTAATAAAACCAGAGCCGTCCCGGAGCGGGTACCTAATGCAATAAAGCTTTCCTTTTTGGGTTTGATGCTCCAATTCAAGATCGGACAACGCGGAACGGCACCGGGTGCACCAACTAATCAAGCGATCGCCCTGATAAATCAAGCCCCGGTCGAACAGAGCCTTAAACGCATGGCGAACGGCGCGGCTGCACATCTCGTCCATGGTAAAACGGGTGCGGGAAAAATCCATCAAGCAGCCCATATTAACCATCTGCTCTAAAATATTGGTTTTGGTTTTCTCCGCCCAATCCCTCAAAACAGTCTCGAATTCCTGGCGCGTCAAGCTGTTGCGGTCGATGCCTTGGGTTTTGAGGTTTTTTTCAACCACATATTGAGTGGCGATCCCCGCATGATCAGTGCCCGGCACCCTGAGGGAGCTCCTGTTTTGGGTCAAATAAAACCGAATCAAACAATCCGGAAGGATATTGTCAAGAGCATGCCCCATATGAAGGCTGCCCGTGATGTTTGGGGGAGGGATGACCATCACGAAAGGCTCCCCGGCGCCGTCCGAAGGCTCGCCCAAGCCGGCTTTGCGCCAAATTTCCAGCCAACGCTGTTCCGCTTCCTTGAAATTAAATCGTATTTCCATAATGAAATTAAAGCGATCCCTGCCCCTTTAAATAGGCTCCCATTGCGCGTTCCCCATTAATCTGCTATGTATTAGTGGAAGGGCAGAATGCGGTTATTTTACTTCCTTAAAAAGGTCTTCGCCTACCGATACACGGTGCTGATCGCTCCACACCATGGAGCGAGCCGCACCAGAAGCTTCAGTATCGGCTTGCCCGGCATCGTCAGCGCTCTAACCGCGTGGACTCTGGTGACGGCCGCCGGCTTGGGATTTTTCGTCAACGGAGCCGCGCTTTGGGGCTCCTGGGCTGAAAGCCATATCTACAAAGCCAGGGTCAAAGTGCTGGCTCAAGAAGTGGCGCGGATGCGGGAAATGGCGCGCGGCATGGCTTTTCTGGAATCCGATTTGAAATACCTGATGGCCAAGGATAATCTCGGCGATGAAAAGAATCCTGTTGGGCCCCACTGGGCGCACCAGATCAGCGCTCCAGGCAAAAGCAAAGACACCCTGGCCGATCTGATGGCGGGCAAAATCACGCACAGCATGCTCACGCGCATGCAGCAGGAGCGCCGCGCCTACACCATGGAGGCGTCCCGGCTGCTGACCGAAGCCGGATTAAGCCTGGTCACGCGTTTTGACGAATTGAATCAACGCCGATCGATCCCTTCCGATTGGCCGACCATCGGCGCCTTAACCTCGCGTTTCGGCACTCGATTCAGCCCTTTCGATCACGAAGCCTCTCTCTCCAATGAAAACCACAGAGGGGTGGATATCGCCAATGCCGAGGGCACGCCGATCAGGGCCGCAGCCTCGGGCATCGTGCGGCGGGCGGAATGGGTCAACGGCTACGGCCGGACCGTTGTCCTGGATCATGGATTCGGCTATTCGACGCTGTACGGACACACGTCCAAAATCATTATTTCCCAAGGACAATTCGTCGAACGCGGCGATATCATCGCTTACATGGGGACCACGGGCCGCTCCACCGGAAGCCACCTGCATTTCGAAGTTTGGGAGCACGGGCGGCCGATCAATCCGTTGCGCGTGGTCCGAATCAATGGTTTGAACGCGGACGCCGAAGAAAAACTGGCCAAATCCCCGGAATCAACCATCGTGCTGTTCCCGTCCGGCATGGGCGGCGGCAATCCCTAATTTCATGTTCGGTAAAGTTTCCCAGGCTTTAGGCGGCGACGATAAAATTAGATCCATCATCGCCTCGGAGACATTCGTTCAGGGGACAATCCGCACGCACGGCTCCCTCATCGTCGACGGCAAGGTGGAAGGCAGCATTTACGACGCCAACCACGTGGTCATCGGCGAAGCGGGGCAGGTTCAAGGCGACATTTCCGCGGAAACCGTGATCGTCGGCGGCAAAGTCGTCGGCAATATCCAAGCCGTCAAATTGGTTCAGGTCCTCACCCACGGCCAAGTCATCGGCGATATCCGGACGAAATCCCTTCACATCGAAGACGGCGCTGTTTTCGACGGAACCTGCACCATGAACGTCGACTCGATGCCGTCGGACGCCGAGGCGTCCGTGAGCGAGCCCCCGAAAAAAGGCCGTCTCATCTCTCCTTTGAAATAGTTCATGCCGGCCGGGCCTCTCCTCTAATCGTGCGTTTCATCAGGAAACACAAAGAATTGATGCTGTTGATTACGCTGGGCTTTTTCTTTTTAAGCATCCTCGGCGTCTCCAGCTACGTGTTTATCGGCGCGGATGCCAGAAGCTTGGCGGCCAAAATCGGCTCCTCAAAAATCGAACGTAAAGTGTTCGACATCAACTACCGTCAAGCCCTTCAGGGGTTGGAAGCCTCGCGGCCGGACCTGGAAATGACGGCCGAAGTCGAGCAGGCCGTGGAAAACGACGTCATGCGGGAACTGATCATCCGCGAGTTGTTCTCCATCGAATCGCGCGCCTGGGGATTAAAAACAACGGACGGCGAAGTGGCCCAGGATATCGCCCGGCACCCTCTCTTTCAAACAGAAGGGCGCTTTGATCCCAATAAGTATTATCAATTCGCTTTGCGCAGTCTGGGTATTCTGCCCAAAGAATTCGAAGCGGAACGGTTCAAAGAAATCACCAATGTCAAATTCCGAAGCCTTGTTTCCTGGGTTTTCCCGCCGACGCCGCAAGAAGTGGAATGGCTGTACAAAATCGAACGGCCGACGGCAACCGCGCAAACTTACCTAAAAGAACAGGACGCCTTCGCTCAAAAAATTCAGTCCGAATCCGCGGTATCGACGCTGAATCTTCTCTTGAATCAGATCGCCCAAAAACACCCGGTCAAAACCTACCCGGGTTCGCAAGCCAATCAATAACGAAGAGGCCGGCGGCGCTAAAGAATCATCCGGCCGGCTAGTCCGGCGGCCACGGCCAACAAAGAGCCGGCGGCCCAGGAAAAATTAGGCGGCGCGCCCACCGGGCGCTTGAGGGACAAAGCCGTGATTCTCGGCAGCAACAGCGCGGCCAGCACCACGGCTAAAGCCAGACGAAGATCGCCGATAAACGCCGCAGCCAAAAAAGCTAAGAGCCGCTCTCCGATGGCTACATATTTTTCCGCGACATCAGGATAGTCGCGGTTAAAAAAATCTTTCTCGAGAAAATACACCAACACCACGGAGAAATGAGTGGCGATCACGATCAACGTCCCGATGACGGGCCACTGCTCGGGCACGATGCGCTCCATGGCGCCGTCCGGGCTTGTCCCGAAAAAAATAAAAATAACGGACAAATGCACCACCTGATCCCAAATTAAATAAAGGGTGCTGTCCGGGGTGTTGTATTTTTTAATGGTGTTTACGCGCCAGATATCTTCCAGGTAGTGGGTGGCCGTGATGATGGAGATGGCGAGAAGGCCGTGGATAGGCACGCCCGCGACGGTTATCCAAACGTCGAACAAATAAGGATAGGTCAGGATGATGTAGCAAACGGGATGCGTCAGGCAATGGACGATCATGCCCACGTTCGAGGTGCGTTTCCATTCGTTGATGAAATTCGTCTGCAGCGTAAAATCCGCTAAAAAATGCCCGAACACCAGCCGCCAAAAAATCGCCACTTATTTCTCCGTTAAATTAATCACAAAATTTTCCTTCACGCCCAAATCCAACAGCTTCAAGTACCGTTCAGCGGCCGGGTCCTTGGGGTGAAGCTTCATGTACTCCCAAAAAGCGTTTTTGGCCGAGGCGGCGTCGTTTTGCTTTAAGGCGGCCATAGCCCGTTCCCAGATGGGGAGAGCCTCTTCCAGAGGCACCTTGCCGTTTTTACGGCCCAACAGCTCATAAATCCCGACCGGGGTTTCCTTGCCGACTACACGGATTTTACCCAAATCCCTGACCACCACCTCCGCTTTGACCACCTCATAGACGGATTCGGATATTAAAATCGAAGTCTTGAAAAATTTATTAGCGCCTTCCAGCCGGCTGGCAAAATTAACGCTATCGCCGACCACCGTATAATTGAACCGCGCCGATGAACCCATATTGCCCACAATCATGAATCCTGTGTGAAGGCCGATCCTGATCTTGATGGGAACAACCTCCGAAACCGTCATCCTGGCCACGCTTTCTTTCATTTCCAAAGCCGCCAGGCAGGCGGACAACGGATGCTGGGATTGATCGAACGGCGCGTTCCAAAAAGCCATCACCGCGTCGCCGATGAATTTATCAACCACACCGTCATTCTTGAGAATAATATCCGTAAACGACGTCAGGTATTTATTCAACAGCTTGGTCAAATCCTCCGGGGAAAGCTTCTCCGAAATCGTGGTGAACCCCTCGATATCCAAGAACAAAACCGTCATCAGGCGCTTATCGCCGCCGAGCCTTAAGGCTTCCGGATTCTCCACCAACAAGGAAACGACTTTGGGGGACAGGTACTGGCTGAATGTGTTGCGGATCCAACGCTTCTCTTTTTCTTCGACCGCGACGCGGTATAACGTCACCCCGACCGAAACCAACAAGCTGGTCACCCCGGGCAAAAGAACATGAAAAATTACATTTTTATAAACAAAAAGATAAAGCGAGAACCCAAACATGCCGGCCAGCATGGCGGCCAACACGCCGAAACTAAAAACCGCCGAATAACGCTCCAGCGCCACGGCCAAAAGAAATCCGCTGCTAATCGTCAAAAGAATCGTCAGCAATCCCGGCCAAACCCTTAAATAATTGCCCAATAAAAGATTATTCAAGGCGTATAAATGCAGCGAAACGCCCGGGGTGACCGGATCGTAAGGAGTCGGGTAATGGTCATAATATCCCGTCGCCACCGAAGCCACGAACACAACGGCTCCTTTTAACGCTTGGCGGGCCTTATCGCTTAAGCGGTCCGCCACAATATCCGCAATCGGAATTTTGGGATAAGGGTCCTTGGGGATAATTTTTCCGCCCTGAGTCAACGTTTTAAAAATGCCGGGGAAATTGACGTGAATCTCATCCGGATAGCGGCCGACGAATTCCTGCGGGGTCAACCCTTTAAGCGCGGCAAAAACCTCGGCTCCCAGGGACAATGAATAGTCTCCCGAAGCGAGCTGCTTGGCCAAAAACGCGCGGCGAACCGTGCCGTCCAAATCCCCCGCTTTTTCAAGATCCTTGCCTTTAATTCTGTCCGTATCCACAAAAGCAATCCTCATGCCGGCCTCTTTCAAGGCGTCAAAAGGCATTAATTGTTGAACGGTAATCAAACCGTTTGGGCTCGCCTCGATCGTCTCGTAAAAACAATGAATAACCCGTTTTTTCCACCGCCGCGTAACCGCCACCAATTGCACATCTTCTTCCGGATGGCGCTTGTCCGGCTCAATGAACAACACATCAAAAACCACCATCTCGGCGCCGTGCTTCATCAACTTTTTAACGAGATCGGCGTAAACGCTTCTTGGCCAAGGGATGGCGCCGATCTCCGCCATGGACTTCTCATCCATCACAGCGGCGGCCAGGCGGCTGTCAACCGGGCCCACCCCCCAAAAAGCCAAACGCGTGGTGAACAGGAAATCCACATAATTGTATTCCAGGGTTCTGAGAAAGCCGGTGATATCCAGGAAGCAAACGGAAAAAATAATGGGCGCCGCAACCAGCCAGCGCGCCCGCGGACCCTTGGCGCCTCCGGCTCCGGCCTTGGCCTTCTCCGGGCGCGGCGCCTTTGCGCTCAGGCGCCGAATAAACGCACTCAGTGGCACTCTCCCTCCTCGTAGAGCTTCGAGCTCAGTAGAGTTTACACTCCGGTCGATGAATGTGCAATATGAATTTTTGGAAATAAGGGACGCTTATTTTTAGAGGCTTTAAACGGCTTGGCCGGACTTCAACGCCTTGGAGCCGAACCCGGCTTGGATGCCGCGACCGATGGAAGTCAAACTGTCGATCATGGTCACGCCCAAACTCTTCAAAATTTCCGACTTGGCTGAAGCGGAATCCCGGCTGCCTTCCATGATAGCGCCGGCATGGCCCATTCTTTTGCCTTTGGGCGCCGTTTTCCCCGCAATAAAGGAGAATAGCGGCTTTTTACGGCCCAAGGCTCCAGCCCAATACCGCGCCGCCTCCTCTTCAGCGGATCCCCCGATTTCTCCGATCAATAAAATCGCTTCTGTTTCTGGATCCTTGTCAAACAAATCGAGAATCCTCACGAAATCCGTCCCGATCACCGGATCACCGCCGATGCCGACCACCGTGGACACGCCCAACCCAGCCGAAGCCAATTGATGCGCCGCCTCATAAGTTAATGTTCCGGAACGCGAAACCACGCCGATGGGTCCCGGGGGGGTAACCTGCCCGGGAATAATGCCTAAACGGGCCTGGCCGGGAACCAGCAATCCGGGACAATTAGGGCCGATCAAGCTGATGTTCTTCCCCTGAAGAATTTTTTTGATCTTGACCATATCGCCGATAGGAACACCGTCGGTGATTACGGTAATGAGGCTGATCTGAGCCTCAATGGCTTCACACATGGCTTCAAAGGCGCCCGGGGCGGGGACAAAAATCACGCTCGCGTCAAAAGGGCCGGCGGCGCGCGCCGCCTCGGCCACGGTATCGAAAACCGGCCGGTCCAAAAACACCCGGCCGCCTTTCCCCGGGCTTACGCCGGCGACCACATTGGTGCCGGATTTGATAGAAATTTCCGTATGTAAAGCGCCCGTTTTCCCGGTCATCCCCTGGACGAGAACCCGGCTGTTTTTATCGGCCAGAATAGCCATCCGCCCCTCCGGAACCGGCGACCTTCGCGCAAACGCAACGCACCGCGGTTTCGAGATCGCCGTGAACCTCGACGTCGGCGAGCTTGGCCTGCGCCAAAATCGAACGGGCTTGATCAACGTTATTTCCCAACAAGCGGGCCACCAGAGGCACCGATAATTTTACCCGCTTATCGGCTTCAATCAACGCCTCCGCGATTAAATCGCAGCGCATAATGCCGCCAAAAATATTGACGAGAATCGCCTTAAGCTTCTTATCCGCCAACAACAGCTCAAAGGCGCCTTGCACCTGGTCGCGGTTGGCGCCGCCGCCCACGTCAAGGAAATTGGCCGGACGCTGCCCGTGCCCGGCGATCAAATCCATGGTGGCCATGGCCAGACCGGCGCCGTTGACCAAACATCCGATCGAGCCGTCCACCGGCACGTAAGCCACGCCCAATTTTTTGGCCTTTTTCTCCAAACGCCCTAACAAGACCTCGTTGGACACGGCCAAAGAATTATTGTCCGCCTGACGGAACAAGGCGTTTTCATCAAAACTGATCTTGGCATCAATGGCCAAAAACCCCTTTGGGGTCAACGCCAAAGGATTAATCTCAAGCATGAACAAGTCCCGGGACAGATAGATAACGGCCAGCTTGCGCGCCAATGCGATCAGTTCATTCGCCTGATCGGGCGTTAAACCCAAAACCGATATTGCCGGACGCAAATGGTGGCTTTGCGCCTTAAGCCAAGGGTCGATCGGAACCTCGATCAACGCCGATGGATTTGTCTCCGCAACCTCTTCAATCTCCATGCCCCCGGACGCGGACAGCAAAAAAACAGGCTGGCCGCGCTTGCGGCTTAAAACGATCGCCAGATAATATTCCTTGACGATGGACGCTTTTTCCGCAACCAGCACGCTTTCGACTTTAACGCCGGCGCCCCCGGTTTGATGCGTCGTCAACATCGAGCCTAAAAGCGCTTTAGCCGCGACGCGGGCTTCTTTGGCGGTCTTCACCAGCTTCACGCCGCCGGCCTTGCCGCGGCCCCCGGCCGCCACCTGAGCCTTGACCACATAGCCCGAACGAAACAGGCCGTCTTTTATCTTGGCCAAGTCGCGCGGCGTTTTAACGACGACGGAGCGCGGCACGGGAATGCCCCCGGCCGCTAGAATGTCCTTGGCCTGATACTCAAACAAATTCATTCGAGCATGTGCTCCTCAAAGGGAATTTTTTTGGCGCGCAATTCGGCCTTCCAAATCTCCTTCGTTTCTATCATTTTCTTTCTGGCCCGGCGAACCCATACGGATTCGGGCGGGGAAAACAGCTCCGCGCAAGTCTGATACCAAATATAAGCGTATTTGATCGCGCTCTCGTTAAGTTTTTCATCGCGGTCAACAACCAGCAATTCCAAACGCTCGCGGCGCTCATTGTCGAGAACACGCCCCTTGGCGGACAACCTGTCTAGATCGGCTTTTAGCCGGTTAAATTCCTCTTCAATGGCCCGCTTTTTTTCTTCTGGGTCGCCGTGCCAACGCAAATATTTCTCACCTTGAAGATAGGCTTCCCGGGCGCGCCACCACAAATCCCCCAACACCAAAGCGTAGATGGCGCCCAAGGCGAACACTCCGTAAATCAAGCTCCGCATGACGGAACGAACGGAAAAAACGCTTTGGCCCCCGGAGCTTTGCGTGGTCAAGTCAGCGCGCGGGCGGGGAGGTTTTCAAAATCGAATGAATGCGCGTGGATAAAGCGGCCGTATTGAGCGGTTTTTCCACAAAATCAATGACGTTCGACTCTCCGCGGATCAACTCCTGAGTCGACCGGTCCGTATAGCGGCCGGTGAAAACGATGATCGGTATTTTTCCGGTCCCGGGTTTCTGCAATTGCCTCAACACTTCGAAGCCGCCGTAGCGCGGCAGCATCAAGTCGAGCAAAATAAGATCGGGCATTTCGGCGTCGGCCATGCGCAGGGCTTCCTCTCCATCCCTGGCGATGACGACGGCGAGCCCTTCCCTTTCAAGAACGAATTTGAGCAGTTCGCAAATCGAATCGTCATCGTCAACGACGAGAATTTTCTTTCCGTTCGCCACAGATCAAGTTTAGAAAATTTTTTACAATGCTAGGGCCGCCGTTTAAAAAATTCATGCGTATTGTTATCGCCCTTTGCGCGTTTAAAGGAAGCCTCTCCGCGTCCGAGGCCTGCCAGGCCGCGCGTTCGGGATTCGCTCAACGCTGGCCGCGCGCTGAAATATTGGCCCAGCCCATCAGCGACGGCGGGGACGGCTTGCTGGAGAGCCTGCTGTCGCGATTTCCCTCGGCCCAACGCGTCAAACTCACGGTCACCGGTCCGCTCGGCGTTCCCGTCGAAACGCAATACGTGTTGGTCAAAATTAACGAGAAAAAAACTGTTTTTATCGAAACGGCAAAAATCTGCGGCCTGACGCTTGTTCCCCATACGCGGCGCAACCCCATGATGACCACGACATACGGCGTCGGCGAAACCATCCGTCACGCCATGGGCCGGCGGGCCAAAACGATTTACGTAGGCCTGGGCGGCTCCGCCACGCAAGACGGCGGGGCGGGATTAGCCCAGGCTCTGGGCGCCAAGCTTCTCGACAAACACGGCAAACCCATCGGATTGGGGTGCGCTTGGCTCGGCGCTCTGGATAAAATCATCGCCGCCAAGCTGGACCCCCGGCTCAAAAAAATTCCGGTCATCGCCCTAAGCGACGTCACCAACGTCCTGCTCGGCCCGCAAGGAACGGCTCACGTTTACGCGCCCCAAAAAGGCGCAACGCCGGAGCAAGTGGGGCAAATTGAAGCCAACCTCAGCCATTTCGCCAAAATCATCGAACGCGACTTGGACTTAAAGATCGTCGATATCCCCGGCGCCGGCGCCGCCGGAGGCATGGGCGCGGGATTAGCCGCCTTTTGCCGATCCAAAATATTGCCGGGAACCCAGGCGTTGGCCGACACCCTAAGCCTCAAGAAATTGTTCGCCTCCGCAGACATGATTGTCGTAGGCGAAGGCCGGCTGGATGAACAGACCTTGCTCTACGGCAAAGCCCCGAGCGTTCTGGCTGCCATGGGGAAAGCGGCCGGCAAAAAAGTATGCGGGATTTTCGGACAGATTCGCCAAGCTCAAGGCGACCCGTCGGCCAGACTGGGCTTGGATGCCTGGCAAAGCCTGGAATCATTGTCAGGCAGTCCGGAGGCGGCCATCAAAAATCCGGCTCACTGGATCGCTAAAGCGGCCGAAGCGCTGGCTAATTCCATGTCCCCGGCGGCCATCGGCAGCCGTTCTTAGTTTATGTCCGCAGAACCTCCCCGCATCGTGGTCATCGAAGACGATCCGGATGTCTACGAACTCCTGGACACGATCCTTCAACAAAAACAATACAACGTTAAGTTGGCCAGGAACGGCCTCGACGGCCTACGCCTGGTCAAAGACTTCAAGCCTCATCTGGTGGTCCTTGATCTGATGATCCCGCGCATGGACGGGTTTAAAGTATTGGAATCAATCCGTTCCATGGACGCCGAACCCAAAGTTAAAGTTCTGGTCTTGACCGCCCTCGGACAGGTAGCTTATGTTGATAAAGCGCTTGCGCTCGGCGCCGACGCTTATGTCACCAAACCGTTTGAAATGCACCGTTTTTTGGGCAAGGTTCAGGCCCTGCTGGCCAATGGGCAGGCTTAACGGCCGTCTTCAGCGATAATTCTCGAACTGCAAATCAACGCCGAAGTCTCCGGATTTCAACAACACGATAATCGCCTGAAGCTCATCTTTCGACTTAGAAACAACACGCACTTGTTCCCCTTGGATAGAGGGGATGGCTTTACGGCCCGAGCCTTTCACCATTTGAACGACGGCCTTGGCTTTGTCACTCGGGAGGCCTTGAACAATTTTAACCGTCTGCCTGACGGAGGAATTCTCGGCCGCTTCCGCGTTCTTATAGTCGAAATTTTTAAGGGGAACGCCGCGTTTGACGAGCCGGGTGGCCAGCATATCCTGCACCGTGCGCAAACGGTTGTCGTCCTCGGCAAAAATGACGAGCTGGTTGTCCTTCTTGTTTAACTCAATCCTGGATATGCTTCCCTTGAAATCAAAACGGTTGGCGATTTCTTTCATCACCATATTCACCGCATCTTCCACGCCCTGAAGATTGACGCGGCTGACCACGTCGAAAGAGAAATCTTGAGCCACGGGCCTATGATAACAATTCCGGATTTTTTAAATACTAAGGCCGGACCGGCCGATCAGGCCCGTCGAGGCCGGCCAAGCGGGCGGTCGTGCGGATTTCAGGATCCAAGGAAACCGAGTCAATGCTTCCCGTTGATTTATTCTTCGACTTATTCCTGGGCTGCGGCCGTATTTCGATGGGGAGAATAGGTCTTTTAACCTTGATGGCGGCGCGGCCCATGCCGATGGTCAACTCGATTTCTCTGGCCGACACCTTTTTCGAGGCCTGAATATCTAACCACCGGCCCCCGACCTTGACGCTCATGCCGCTGATATTGAGATGTCCGTCACCGACGACGCGTTGGAGAAGGACGCTCCTTAAACGCACGGGGTTATCCGGGGCGTCCGGCTGCGGCACAACGATCGAATCGCGGTTGTAAAAAATGAAATGCCGGCTTCGTCCCACAAAAAAACCGGCCATGGCAAAGGCGTCGCCGTTTTCATCGCGCCCATTGATTTGCGCGGTCGCATTGAGATTAAAACGCCGATCGATCGCGGACAACACATTACGGGGGATAAAATACAGGCATTCACCGCGAATCGCCTCCTCCGTAAACAAATCAAGGGATGTCCAGCCGCGATTCGCGGCCTCGCGAATAATCCCATCCGCGGCGTCGATCGTCATTTTTTTGACATGCGATTGATGCCTCGCCAGCTCGCCGCTGGTTTCCGCATCCAAAAAAGGTTGCAATTCTTCCGCCGTCGGCTGGGAAAGGCTCCCGCAAAGACCGGCCGGGAACACCGTATCGGCTCGGGACAAAAGAGGACAACAGGCCAGGTATAAGAAAAGAACCGGCCTTCTCAGGGTCCAGGTCATTGGGTTTATTTAAACATATCCGGCGAAGTTGATACAATACCCCTTCATGGCCGAAAACCTGTTCCAATTCACCCATCTGCTGGCTGCTTCCATTTTCATCGGGACCACGATTTTCGTAGGGTTCGCCATGATCCCGGCTCTAAGGAAAACGCTCAACGACCGGGATCGGATGGCATTCTTGTCCGCTCTCGGGCCAAGATCGCGAATATTAATGTGGGTCAGCATCGCCCTTCTCTTTGGCACCGGCCTTTGGCGGGCCTGGTCCCTCTTCGGCACGCCGCTGATGCGCACGAATTACGGCTCGGTTTTAAAAATCAAAATCGCGCTGGCCGTCTTAGCCGCAGGGCTTATGGCGCTGCATGATTTTATCCTGGGCCCGAAAATGACCGCAGGCGATCCGGGCTCCCCTAAATACAAATCAACCCGGCGCTGGCTGATCATCGCCAGCCAGGTTCAGCTCCTCGTGATCCTGGGCGTTCTCTGGGCCGCCATCCGCCTGCGCCTGTATATCTGGTAAGCAACGGGCTTTGTTAAAATTTCCTAGCTTGTGGATCGTCCTTTGAATTCCGAGGTAGCTCAATGGTGGAGCGGCCGGCTGTTAACCGGTAGGTTGTGGGTTCGAATCCCACCCTCGGAGCATCTTTTTACCAAAAGGGTGTTCAACGTCAGCGAAACTTGGACACTTTGACCTAAAAAATAACAGACACTTTTAAGCCGTTCCTTCGGGTTAAAATAAAAGGGGAAATAAATGCTCTACGGACATTTGTTTAATTCATCCCGAGCCAAGCGAGGGAATCCATTTTTTATCCCTTCAGGGATAAATAAAAACTCTTTTCCGGCAAAGGACAAGTAACGCCGAATTGGCTAAAAATTGGATCGTTTACATTAAAATTAATTTAAGCGTTGCGGATTAACTTAATTCGGTAATCTACCCAAACCTTGGCGGGGTGTTCCTATGACCATTTTTTTGTCCATCTTAAGGTATAGACATTCAGATGGGCGTCTTCCCACCAGCCAGATCTGGGGATCCAAGTAAAACCAAATCCCCAAGGTAGATAATCTATGTTTACGCCAGCTCCCATTCCGCCTCCTCCCAGTCCGCTTCCGGCAGTGGAGAAACCTGTAGGTAATGCGGAGCTGTAGCTCGCCTTCACCTCACTGCCTGGTATGGTGGCTAGCGCAAAAGGGGCAGCCCTAAATTCGTGTATCTTAACTGAAACCGCTGCTCCAAGGACTATGCCCGGTGATAATATGGAACCCTTTGCAAAATTATTCTGGCTATCTCGGATTTCGCTATCGGCATAGGCCAAACTGAGACCCCACAGCAACGGCCACCTGACCCGCGAATCCGGCTTTCCGAAACTGTAGATCCAGCAATAATTCAGCAATACACCAAGGCCCTGCTGCTTTCCAATAAAAGTAGGTACGGGACCCCCTCGTCCATTTACAACCGGACCGTTTCCCGACCCATACTGACCCTCTGTGCCATGCACACGAATTCCTGAAACCAGAAAACTCCTAGCCCAATGTTCATCCCTGGACCGAGTAAGACTCACGGCAAGTCCCCATCCTTCCAAATTCCCTATGACAGCATGCTTGGGGTCTTCCGGCGATATATTATTGCTGCTGAAGGTGTCTGTGAACCTAACATAGGTTGGGACTATTTTCAACTCCCACATGCCCGGCTCCGGAGGATGGACGGGTACGATCTGAGAATAAGGACCTGACATCATTTCCCCAATTTCTACAGTCGGCACCGCTGGATACATTCCTATTTCCTCTGCAGAGGCGTCCGCTGAGACAAGCTGGAAAATGAAAAGAGCCGCTACAAATGACGCAATTGCCATGCTTCTTTCAGTCATCATAGTTAAAAAAAGGGAATGCACCGCAACAATTGGATTGAAATAGGTTAAATTATCGGTGGAGATGAACTTAAAAAGCTTTTGAAGATCGCAGCCGGCAAGGTTAAAACCGTTTCGTTCGGGCTATTGGGCGGACTGCTTGAAATGAGGATTCCAGGCAACTTCCCATAGATTTCCATCAAGATCGGCAAAATATCCGCCCTGCGGACAAGCAAGCGCCTATGCGCGCGCAAATTTGCCGGTAGCCTGTGTTTATCGAGAGCGCCATCCCGATAGGGGCTCGGCGACCAGGCGTGAGATGGAGATTAAAAGTTGGTCCAGGAAACAAAAATGGGCGTTGATCAAAAATTAAGATGAATGTCGTCGTTATCGGAGGAGGCGCCGGGGGGTTTTTCGGCGCGGTTACTTGTGCAGAATCCGATCCTTCTTGCCGGGTCACGATTCTGGAAAAAGGGCCAAATGTGCTGGCCAAGGTCCGCGTTTCGGGGGGAGGCCGTTGCAACGTAACTTATGCTTGCTTCGATGCGAAACTTCTCGCGCAGCATTACCCTCGTGGAGGCAAAGCGCTGTTGGGGCCCTATCACCGCTTTGGGCCCCAAGACACCATTAGTTGGTTTGAAAAACGCGGTGTTGCCTTAAAGACCGAGGCCGACGGAAGGATTTTCCCGGTAACAGACCGCTCTCAAACGATTATTGACGCCTTGACCGACGCGGCGCGGCAAGCCGGGGTAACGACGCGCCTTAACACCCGCATTGTTTCTATCGTCCGCAACGAGGCAAAGGGCTTTTCCATTGAACTGAGTTCGGGAGAAAAAATTCTTTGCGACCGTTTGCTCTTGGCGACAGGTAGCGGCCGCCAGGGTTACGAGTGGGCCCAAGCGCTGGGACACGCCATTCTGCCGCCCGTGCCCTCTCTATTTACTTTCACCATAGACGACGGCCGCCTGCGCGGCCTGGCTGGCACGGCCGCTCAAAAAGCACAATTGCGCATTAAGGGAACTTCCTTGGAGCAATCCGGCCCGGTTCTTATTACCCACTGGGGATTAAGCGGTCCCGCCGTTTTAAGGCTGTCCGCGTGGGGGGCCAGAGTTCTACAGACCCTTAACTACCAGGCGCAGCTTAAGATCAACTGGTTAAGCCTGCGCGATGAGGACATTCAAAATCAATTGGAAAGCTTCCGGATCAGCCATTCAACAAAGCTCATCGGCGGCCACGGCCCATTTGAGCTGCCCCGGCGTCTTTGGGAGCGTTTGGCGGGCGTTGCTGTTGCGCCGGACCAACGGTGGGCCGACCTTTCTAAAACCCAAGCCAAGCGGCTCGTCCAAGAGCTTGGCCACGGTTCTTATGAAATTGCCGGCAGAGGCGTTTTCAAAGAAGAATTCGTCACTTGCGGCGGCGTGCGCTTGAACCAAGTGGGCTTTAAAACTATGGAAAGCCGGGTTTGCCCCGGGTTATATTTTGCGGGAGAAATTTTAGACATTGACGGGATTACGGGGGGATTTAATTTCCAAAGCGTATGGACGACCGCTTGGTTGGCGGGCCAAGCGATGGCTAAGCCGCAAAAAATTACCGCTTAAACATGCCCGCCAGTGATATGTCCATCTATTTATTGGGCATATCACTAGAGCCTAAGCCTTTGAATCAGCAAGCGGCCGCAGCCGACCATCAAAACTAAAACCGCAAAACAGCTCGCCACAAAAGGGCCGGTCGGAAAATCCAAATAAAAAGAAGCATAGAACCCGAACGTCGTCACGGCGGCCGTAATACCCGCCACAACGACAAACAAACGGTTTAAACTGCGCACGAGCAAAAGACCGATCGAAGCCGGCAGCAAGAGATAAGAAAAGGCCAATAAAACGCCGAAATTATGAATGGCCAACGTCATGCTTGCGGCCAACAGCAGATAAAACAACAAATTCCAATAATGAACGCGCAACCCGGCGATTTCAGCCGACAAAGGGTCAAAGACCAACAAAACCCACCGGTGCAGCCAAGCCCAAAAAACGATAAAAGAAACGGCCAATAAAACAATCGACTCCACAACCTCATGCCAACCCAAGGACAAAACATTCCCGAAAAAAAGGCTCATGGCCCGCGCCTCGCCTAGCGGCGCTTTGGAAAGAATAAGAACGGCCAATCCGGCCCCTAAAACATAAAAGCTGGCAATCCAAGAATCCTGCGGCGCGTTGGTCAAACCGGACGATAACAACGAATAAAAAATAAGTCCGGCGGCCACGATCATCAAAGCGGCGGCATACTCCCCTCCATGCCGGCTCCCAAGACTGCCGATCACCGTTCCCAACACGGCCAGTTGGGCCACGGAAAGCCCGGAAAATGCCGCGCGGCGCGCCAATAAAAAAGTCCCGATCCAGGACAAAACGATCCCGGAGCACAACGACACGATCAGCGCGGTCTGCACGAACGGCAAGGAAAAAAATTCCGTCATGTCACAAATTCCTGGCCGGAGCGATCCACATCAAACCATGCGCGTCATGATTCACGAAAGGAATCCCGTAAATCTCTTCCAATTTTTTAGTCTTAACCAATTCCTTGGGGTTTGAAACGATCAACGCCCCTTGATGAAAAAGAAAAACCTTGTCCGCAAAATTCAAGGGCAAGGCCAAGTTGTGCGTCGCCAGCAGCAAAGTCAAATTGTCCTTGATTTTAAGATGGGTAATCAGGCCGATCAGCTCTCTCTCCGCGGCCACATCCAGCCCTTTGGTAGGCTCATCCATCAACAAAACTTTCGGCCGCTGGGCGATGGCTTGGGCTAAAATGGCGCGCTGGCGCTGCCCGCCCGACACTTCGCCGAGCAACCGGTCGGCCAACGGCAAAATCCCGGAACTTTGCATGGCTTCTTTTGCGGACTTCTTTTCTTCACGCGTGAGCCGCCCCATGAAATGCCTGGATCTATTGATCAAATTCACGGTTTCTTCGATGGTCAGCGGCAAGTACGGGTTGATTTCCTCGGCCTGAGGCACATAGGCCAACCCGTGCGTCAAATCCGTCCAAACGGTTCCGCTTTTAGGACGCAGAATGCCCAGCGCCGCTTTAAGAAAAGTGGTTTTCCCTGAACCGTTGGGGCCGACCAAGCCCACGATTTCTCCGGGAAAAACCTTGCAGGAAACCTTGCTTAAAACCTTCCCCCGGCCATACCCCAAAGAAACATTGTCGAAGCGGAGAATTTCATCCATAACTAGGGGGCAGCCGGCGGTTTCTCCTTTTTGCCATTAGCCTCTTGATTGGCTAAAGCCTGGGCAATTGATTTGACGTTATAGTCCATCATAGAGAAATAATCGCCGGCTTGAGGCACGGCGCCGACCAACAAGGCGAACGCGACCACTTTGGCGCCGGTTGCCTGGGCAATGGACTCGGGCGTTCGTTTCTCATACCAAGGTTGCGTAACGATAAAAGAAGCGCCTTCGGCTTTCATGCGCTCAATCAATCGCGCGGCATGGGAAGCCGTCGGAGGAATACCGGCCTTGGGCTCGATGGTTCCTGTCTCAATAAATCCAAAACGCCGGGCAAAATAGGAAAAGTCCTTATGATAACTAACGAATTTTGCGCCCCGGTATGGATCCAATTTTTCCGCCCAGGCCTTCATCCGTTCATCAAGCTTTTTTTCAAATAAAACCAGCTTGGCCTTAAACGTCGCCGCGTTTTCCGGAGACAGCTCTTCGAGTTTTTTGGCGATGGCTTCGGCAACGGGCTTGGCGTTTGTCGGATCAAGCAAGTAATGCGGGTTGCCGCCGGCGTGAATATCGCCCATGGCGCGGGTCGGATCCGTGGGAACCTCGATCGGCACGATGGCTGTTGACGCATCCAAATGCCCTGCTGCGCCCAATTGAATACGCTTGTTTCTTGAGGCTGCGACCAATTGCGGGGCCCAGCCGATTTCAAGCTGAAGCCCGTTCTCAATATACAGATCGGCTTTCATCAACTTGATGATCAACGACGGCTTGGCTTCGACAAAATGCGGGTTCTGAACCCCGGAAGCCAAACTCTCCGCCTGCACATATTCGCCTCCGATTTCTTGCGCCAACGAAGCAAAGTCAGGCAAAGTCGTGACGATTTTCAGCTTTTTAGCATCGGCTTCCCGGGCAAAAAACAACGCCGCAGCCAGCCAAAAGAAAACACGCCGGCTCCTCCCCTCTCTTTTCAAAGAGGGGGGGAGAGGTTCGAGACCAACTAAAGACTGTATTCTCATGTCAGTTTAAAACGGATGCGCGCCGTGAGGGCCGAGCACGACGACCCATTGAAGAAACCCAAGGTGTTCGGTCTCTTTTTCAAGGGCTTCTTTTTTGGCCTGATACTGAAGACGGATACGATTGAATTCGCTGGCCGTAAACGTGATATACGGCGCAACCGCCCGGGTGATGATGTTTCTGTTTTCCTTGTCCCTGATATGGGGTTCCTCAAGATAATCGCCCCGGACCCCAAAACGCCAACGCCGGGCCGGCTGATACTCCACATAGGAATACACGCCCTTGCGATTGATCCGGCGCGCCGGCGCTTCGACCACCGTGTCATCGAGCGGGTCGCGCTCTTCTTCAAGATCGCGATCCGTGAACAAGCCCTCGGTTCTCCATGTAAAAGACCTATACATCCCTTCCTGAAGCGGGCGCCAACGAAACGTCAGGTCAATGCCGCCGGTTTTATTTTTGGCATGACCTTGCGGCTGATATAAGGCGCCCGAGAATCCCACCTCCAGGTTTGCCGAATGGCTCAAGTCTTTGTAAAGCCTCAGCCTGGACACATGGGCGAAATTTTTAAGCTTGGTGGGCGCGGACTCGTCTTCTTTGTGAACGGCCACGTCAACATCAATAAGGTCCGTATTCGTGACCGTTGTCGTCGTCACTTCCTTATCGTGAGCATGGGCCCCGCCCAAATCGTTCAAGAACGCATAGGTGATCTCGCCGAAAATTCCGAACGGAGCGACGATTCTGCTCAATTCAACGCCTGCGCTGTTGAGCCCCTCTTCTCCCAAAAACTCTTGAAGAACAACGGGGACATCCGCTTGGGACTGCTCGTGGCTGTGCACCATATTCAATCGCCCGAAATTCGCCAAGAATTTTCCGCCTCTGGCCTGAAGACCCAGGGGCAGAGAAAGAAGGGTGATAAACCCTTCCTCTAATTCCACCGGCTCCCCGTCATGCGTGGAGATAAAAAAGTCCGCCCGGCTATACGGATCGATAATGGACTGAATCCCCAGCTCCGCCTCCCGCAGAGCAAATCCCGAGCCTTTGTTCCCGGAGGTTTGTCCCAGGAACTCTCCGATCAAGCTGATGTCGGGATTCAACGCAGTCGAGAGTTTTTTCGTTCTCAGCCAAGCGCCCTGAAAATCTTCGGCTCCCAAAGGCGCCCGCGTCAATACCAACAGGGCAAGCAAAAAAATACGCAAAACAAAATTCATAAATCCCCCTCTTTGTATGTAAATGATTCGGCGGCTGATTTCAAGCCGCAATCCGGTTTTAAGGGTTTATATTAAAGGAGGCCCTCGGGGACAAGGCGCGCTCGGATCGTTGTTATCGAAAACAAAACGGACAAAAACCGGATCCGTCAGGAAAACAGACGTTGCCGGCGCCCAAACCAAAACAGGCGCGGATTGGTCAATGGAAACCGAATGACAAAGACAACAGTGGGTCCGGCCTTGATCGTGGCAGGCCTCTTCGTTCTCCCTGATGTGAAAAACAAGGACCGCCAGCGCGAACGCCGCAAGAAAAAACCCAAAGCGCGCCCGCCTCCTTCCCACGCAAGGAGAATATAAAACTTGCTTAGGCCAGTTCCATGCGATAACCGAAACCGGAAACCGTTAAAATCCGCGCGCCTTCCTTGCCTAATTTTCGGCGCAACCGGGCGATGTGCTGATCCACCGTGCGGGTGCTGATCGCCAGCCCTTTTTCATAGCCCCAAACCCGCTCCAAAAGATCCTCTCGGGAAAGGACCTTCCCCTTGGATTGAATCAGGTGGCGCAGCAACTCGAATTCCTTGGGCCCCAAGGCCTTGCCTTGCCCGTTCAACCAAACCTGATGCCGGTCGAAATCAATGGTCATCGTTCCGGCGGAGAGTTGGCCGGCCTGAGGCGGCGCGGCCGCTCCCTTGGTCCGGCGCAAAATCGCCGCCACCCGGGCCACCAGCTCTTCGGCGGAGAACGGCTTGGTAATATAATCGTCTCCTCCGATTTTCAAACCGACGATGCGATCCATCTCTTTGGAACGCGCCGTCAAAAAGATAATCGGCACCGAAGATTCCCGGCGAATCGAGGCCGCTAAATCGAAGCCGTCCGTTTCCGACAGCACGACGTCCAACAGCACGACGTCCGGCTTGTGCCGGTGCAGCATCGCCAGCGCGGCCGCTCCTGCGTCGGCGGAAAAAAAACGATAGCTCTCTTTCTCAAAAATAGCCTGCAAGATACGGATCGTGCCCCTGTTGTCGTCGACCGCCAAAATCGTTCCGTGGCTCATCATGCTTCTCCTTCCGACATTTTAGAAACAAAAAAGCGCTCGCCGTTTTGTCCTCCTGAATTAAAAACCCCTCAGCCGCCCCTCCCAGAAAATACCTCGGCACGTGCAATAGCGCCCTAAATGGCACAAGGCCATGCGATCCGCCGTAAACGAAACCGCTTCCTGCAAAACCGGAGCCGCGCCCACGCCCAACGTGATATGCGGCTGAAAATGCCGGGAGCTGCTCTGCTCGCGAAAATGAGTCACCCACTGAACATCCGCCGCTCGAGGCCGTTCGTCGCCGTCGGTCAAAAAAGCCTCTTCGCCGCCCGCAGTCTCGGCCCAAGGAGCCAACGCTTCGACAACGGACTCGTGAAGGCGGCGTAAATCGGCATTAGGCTCAACAACCAAATGGGCCGTCGTGGATATTCTTTCCGAGCGGCGAATCTCCAGGGCCATGGCGCGAAACCCGCCGATGCTTTGATCAAGGGCCCGGGTCGCGTCGGGCAGGCAGGAAGCGCGGATAAACTGCTGTAAAAGAGTGATGTGGGGGATATGCGTTTGGTCAAAACGAAAACCATCCGGCTCCTCGGCCAGCAGCGTCTCGTTGATCTCTCCGGCCAACCGGCAAATCGAGAGCGGAGGAATCAATGCGGCGTCAACCGCCAGCAGGCGCTCCTTGGGCACGGCCATGGCGTCTATTGTAAAACCCTTCAAGCGCCGGGTCCAATATAATGGGGTATGACCCTTGTGGCTGCGGCGCTTCTTTGGCGGGAAAACTCCGTGTTGATCGGCAAGCGTCCGTCCGGAAAATCTTACGCGGATTGCTGGGAATTCCCCGGCGGAAAAATCGAACAAAATGAAACGCCGGAGGCTTGCGTGGCGCGCGAGCTCATGGAAGAGCTCGGCATCGGCGTCAACGTCGGTTTGTTGGCCGCGGAGAACACCTTCGTTTACCCAACCGGTCCCGTGCGCATTCTTCTTTTTCACGCGCGCCAGACAAGCGGCGCCATTGAAAAAAAAGAGCATGCCGACCTTCGCTGGGTGGCTCCCGAAAAACTGACCGATTACCCCATGCTGCCGGGCAACCTCGCCCTGCTCCCTCAAATCCTCCGTAACCTTCAGCCGCCAAAAAATCCCAAATAAATCGCCGCGCCCAGGAACATCATCAAAACGCCGGCGGCCATCAACGCCTTGATTATCACCCGGCGCTCTTTCTCATCCTGTATCCTTGGTCCGATAATCAGCGGACCAACAGCGAACGCATCAAACGCGCCCAGCGCCATCAACACAAGTCCGATCGTTTTCATGGTGCCCATGGTTTAAACTTAACAGCCGGCCAACCCCCGCGCCACAACAAAGGTGTAAAATGACTTTTCCATGAATTTAAACCATGCCGTCCAGGCTCCGGCCCTTGGAAAACGCTTGTTAAGAGTGGCCGTCGTCGGCTCCGGCCCATCAGGTTTTTACGCTGCGGAGGCTCTTTTAAACGCTCCGGGCTTGGCCGTCGAAGTTGACATGTTCGACCGCTTGCCCACGCCTTACGGCTTAGTCAGAGGCGGCGTGGCGCCGGATCATCAAAAAATAAAATCGGTTATTCTCGTCTATGAGAAAGTCGCGGCTAAAACGGGTTTCCGCTTTTTCGGCAATATTCATATCGGCAAGGACCTCTCCACCGAGGAACTTTCCCTTCATTACGACCAGGTTGTTTTTGCCGTCGGCAACGAAACGGACCGGCGCCTGGGCATCCCCGGCGAAGATTTGACCGGCAGCCGGTCGGCCACGGAGTTCGTGGGCTGGTACAACGGGCATCCGGACCATCACCATCATCAATTCGATCTCTCTTGCGACAAAGTCGCGGTTGTGGGCATCGGCAACGTGGCCATGGACGTTACGCGCATCCTAGCCCAGGACCCG
The DNA here is from genome assembly GCA_016180815.1 of Elusimicrobiota bacterium. Taxonomy (NCBI): domain Bacteria; kingdom Pseudomonadati; phylum Elusimicrobiota; species Elusimicrobiota bacterium. The sequence continues at coordinate 111,481 of JACPAN010000015.1, read as the reverse complement.
GACCATTTGGCCAAAACGGATATCGCGGATTACGCGCTGGATGCCTTACGAAAAAGCCGCGTGCGGGAGGTGTTTCTCCTGGGCCGCCGCGGTCCGGCTCAAGCCGCTTTTTCCCCGACCGAAATCAAAGAAATCGGCGAGTTGCACTCCGCCGACCTTGTCGTGCTTCCGGAAGAAGCGGCTCTTGACGACGCATCGGCCTCCTTGACGCTGGAACCCAACGATAAAAAAAACGTGGGGTACGTTCAGGAGCGCGCTCGCCTCGGCGAAGGAACCAAAAACAAGAAGGTCCGCCTGCGTTTTTGCGTTTCCCCGGTTGAAATTATCGGCGAACGAGGCCGGGTCGCCGCGATTAAAATCGAAAAAAACACGCTGATTAAAGACGACCGCGGCAACATCAAGGCCAAAGGCGCGGGCCGGTTCGAGACCCTGCCCGTCGGCATGGTGCTGCGTTCGGTCGGCTATCACGGCATCGCCCTGCCCGGGGTTCCCTTCGATGCCAAATCCGGCCATATCCCCAATGAAAACGGCCGCGTCATCGATGCGCAAACAAAAAAAATCGTGCCCGGAGCCTATGTCGTCGGGTGGGCCAAACGCGGTCCCAGCGGCTTAATCGGCACCAACAGAGCCGATTCCGTCGCTACGGTTCAGGCGATGCTGGAGGACGCGGTTCGGCCCGCGTCCGGGAACGCCCCAAAAAAATCTTCGCAGGCCGTCGTCGACCTGCTGCGAACAAAAAACCTGCGCTTCGTCACATTTGAAGACTGGAAAGCGCTTGATCGCCTCGAGATCGAAAGCGGCGCGCGTAAAGGAAAAATTCGGGATAAGTTTACGGTAGTCGACGAAATGCTCTCCGCTCTGGAAGCAGCCAAAAAAGGCCCCGCTTTTTCCGCTTAGCGGTTTATTGGCTGCCCGCCAACGCGCCGCCGGCGGCGCGTCCCAACGCATCGGGATCAAGGATAAAAAGCGCTTTCCGCCCGTCGCGCTTGACCATTTTTTCGGCCTCAAGCTTCTGCACAAGGCGCACGCACGTTTCTTGGGCGATTCCGGCGATTTGGGCCAGTTCTTTGCGCGCCGTGCGCACAATCCAGCGGTTTTCGATTTTCTTGGCCGAAGAGCACAGCGCCTGGGCCAGCCGCGCCCGGGCCGAAGAAAAGGCGATTTCCCTGGCCTTGTCCTCTCCTTCGCGCACGGCGCGGGCCAGCTGCCTCATTAAAAGCAAAACAGCGGGCCAATGGCGATGGAGAAACCCCAATAGGCTTCTTTCTTCAATGCGGCTGATCACCGCGTCTGAAAACGCTTCCGTGCCGGCCGAATAATTCTCTCCGGCCAACAACGAACGATGCCCGAACATGCTGCCCGGCGGCAAAACCTTCGTCGTCAACGACTTGCCCGTTCTCGTCGACTTGAATATTTTGACTTTGCCCTCGCAAACAATAAACACGCCGCGCGGCTCGTCCCCCTCTAAAAAAACAGCGGACCCTTGCGGATAAATGCGCGCGCGACGCAGGTGTATCCACTCCTTCTTAGAGGACCCGTCCAACGACGAAAAAAGGCAATTGTTCCGATAAGGACAAATACGGCAGTTCGGCGGCGTCGTTGGCTGCATCCGAGCATTTTCTCAAATTTGACTTCCTTTCCCCACTCATCTAAAATGAATCACCTCCCTGGAAAATTAAAAATGATTACCGATGTCTGGAAAAAAGCGCAAGATTATTTAAAAGCCTCCCTGTCCCCGCAGGAATATGAGTTGTGGATCGCCCCCTTAAAACCCAAGGGCGTGGAAAACGGCCTTTTGATGCTGGAGGTCCCCAATCGCTTCCACGCCGAATGGCTCGAAAAAAACGTCAAGCGCCGCGTCTTAACCATCATGGCGCCGGAAGCCGAGGGCGTCACCGAAATTGATTTCTCCTGGAACGAAACTTCCCTGCCGAAAGAAAGCGGCCTGCCTCCGGCCTTGCGCCCCGATCCCGCGGCGCCCGCCGCGGCCGTCCAGCAGACGACTTGCTTCAGCGCCAAATATACGTTTGATCGTTTCGTCGTCGGCCCAACCAACCGCTTCGCTCATGCGTCTGCCGTTGCAGTCGCGCAAAGCCCGGGGAAGCAATTCAATCCTCTGTTTATTTACGGCCACACCGGCTTGGGAAAGACGCATCTTCTGCATGCCATCGGCCACGCGCTCTTAAAGCAGCACCCAAAACTATCCGTTCTTTATATCAACTCGGAAACCTTTGTCAACGAATACGTCAACGCTTTAAAAAACAAAGGGGTTGATGCCTACCGCGAACGCTGCCGAAAAGTAGACTGCCTGCTGATCGCCGATATCCAATTTCTAGTCGGCAAGGAGCATTCTGAGCAGGAATTTTTTCACACCTTTAACTCCCTGTTCGACCAAAGCCGCCAAATCGTTTTATCCAGCGATCGCGCGCCCAAAGACCTTCAGCCGTTGGAATCCCGGCTGATCTCCCGTTTCGAATGGGGCGTGGTGGCCGACGTGAAAGCTCCTGATTTTGAAACCCGCCTCGCCATCTTAAGGAAAAAGTGTGAGTTGGAATCCATCGTCATCGCCGACGACATCCTTCAGCGTTTGGCTCAAAATATCCGCTCCAATATCCGCGCTCTTGAAGGATGTTTAAACAGCCTCATCGCCTATTGCTGCCTGACCGGCAGCCCCGCCACCATTGAGACCGCGGACCAGATCCTAAAGCAAATGCGCGAAGAGGTTTCCCGGGATCAAAGCTTGACGCCGTCCATCGCCAAAATTCAAGAAGTCGTCGCCCGCCACTACCACGTCGACGTGTCGGACTTAAAAGATAAAGGGCGCTCCGCCAGCAAGGTTTTACCCAGGCAGGTCGCCATGTACCTGGCCCGAACCCTGACCACCAGATCGCTTGAAGAAATCGGCCGATCGTTCGGCGGCAAAGACCATTCCACCATCATCTACGCCCACAGTAAAATCGAAGGGATGATTCGCACCGATCCGTATAAAGCTCAGTTTATCAACAAGCTTGAAGAGGATATCCGTAAATCCATGGATGTTTAACAATCCAATGTTAATTTCTTCTGATCAATCCCATTATTTGACTTTTCTGTGGACAAATATGGAATACTGTGAATGGTTGTCAACAATTTATCCACATAAGAACTCTAAGGGGAAACAGCCTTACTAACAGGTTTCCACGGTTTGATGATAACGATGAAAGTTAAAATAGATAAAAAAGATCTCATAAACCGTCTGCAAATTGTTCAAAACACCATTTCGAGACGATCGTCTTTGCCCATTCTTTCCAATTACCTTTTAGAAACGGAATTAAAGGCTAAAAAGCTCTGGATTACATCGACGGATTTAGAAATGAGCGTCCGCAGCTCGCTGAACGCGGTTATCGAGGAAGAAGGGTCAATTACTTTACCCGCCAAAAAACTTGGGGAAATCCTGCACGAGCTTCCCATGAACGGGTCTCAGATAGACGTTGTTTTTGAGCTGAAAGAGAATAATAGGGTTCAAGTTTTGGGTTCGCATTCCCGCTTTCAGATCGCCGGAATCCCAAGGGACGATTATCCGGCATTGCCGGATTTTGACGAAAAAAAAGCGGTCGCTTTTCCACCTAAGATTTTAATGGATATGATTAAAAAGACGGTCTTTGCGGCCAGCACCGATGAAACCAGGTACGTCTTAAACGGCGTTCTTTTTATCTTGGCCAAAGGCAAGATTAATTTAGTGGCCACGGATGGACGGCGTTTGGCCGCCGCCGGAGCCGAGGGGTTGCCTGCCGGAGTTGAATTTAAAGCGATCGTTCCGGCGAAGGCTCTTTCCGAAGTCGGGCGCATTATCGCCCATCTTCAGGAAGAGCTCCCTCCCGATGAAAAAGTTTTTGTTGAAATTTCGGAGAATAAGGCGGGGTTTAAATTCGGGGAAACAACGCTGTTTTCCCGTTTGATCGACGGTAATTTCCCCGGATGGGAGCAGGTTATCCCCAGGCGTTCGAGCATTGTCGCCCGTATCAATCGAGAAGCGTTTGCGGCGGTGACGAAAAGGGCTTCGTTGTGCATTACCGACAGGGTGGGGACTTGCCGGTATCGCTTTACGAAAGCGGCGTGTCAGGTGACATCTAAAACCCTGGGCCATTACGAGTTTGAGGAGGATATCCCGGTGCTTTCTTTCCAAGGAGAAGAGGGATTCGAGATTTCCTTCAACCCTCATCATGTGATTGACTTTTTGAAAAGCGTCGACGGCGACGTGTTCGAAGTTTCAATGACGACAGCCGTTAACCCGGCTCTATTTTCAACCCCGGAAGCCCCCGGTTATACCTACGTCGTTATGCCGACGCGGGTTCAAAATTAACAATCGTCAAACGTTTTCCCATTCGTTGGTCAATTGAAAAAAATCGGCTTTGTTCTATTAAAAGGACTCCCGGCCGGCCCCTATTTAACCCCTGTTTTTTCCAAAGATTTACGCTTCGCTTTTGGTAAACTTTGGGGGTCGATTAAAGCGTTTAAGATTCGCGAAGGAACATTGATTGCGGTCGGCGATCATCCTGCTCTTCATTGGGAGATTCGTTTGCGCAAACGAGAAATAATCGAGCATTTAAAGGCGCATGGAATTAAAGACATACGCGTTCAAAATGAAACGAAATAGGGAAATTCTTTGGTAAAAGGCGAAGAAGCGTACACATCTAAAGAAATTCAAGTTATTGAAGGGCTGGAAGCCGTCCGGCGCCGTCCCGCCATGTATATCGGCACCACGGGGCCGGCTGGCCTTCACCATTTGGTTTATGAAGTGGTGGATAATTCCATCGACGAGGTTTTAGCCGGGTTCGCCAAAAACATCGACATCACTATTCATCGCGATGGAAGCGTTTCCGTTCTTGATGACGGCCGCGGCATTCCGGTGGATCCGATGACGGAAGTCAAGGACCCTAAAATCCGGGGAAAAAGCGCCTTGGAAATCGTCATGACCGTTCTGCATGCCGGCGGAAAATTTGAAAAGAAAGCGTACCGTGTTTCCGGGGGACTTCACGGCGTCGGCGTTTCCGTGGTTAACGCCCTTTCCGAATGGCTGCTGGTGGAAGTTTATCGCGGAGGCAAGGTTTACCAACAGCGCTATGCCCGGGGCAAGCCGCAGACCGAAGTGGAAGCCGTCGGTAAATCCGACGACCGCGGGACAAAGGTTATTTTTTTCCCGGACAAAGAAATTTTCAGGGAAACGGAATTTTCTTTTGAAACACTTTCCAAACGCCTTCGCGAGCTGGCTTTTTTAAACGCCGGAACGCGCATCACGATGATCGACGAGCGGGAAGACAAAAAGCATATTTTTCTTTACGAAGGCGGCCTGGTCGAGTTCGTTAAATTTTTAAATTCCAATAAAACATTGGTTCACAACGAGCCCATCCACATCAAAAAAGAAAAAGACGACGTGGAAGTGGAGATGGCGCTTCAGTATAACGACGGTTTCGACGAAAACGTTTATTCTTTCGTCAATAATATCCACACCACGGAAGGCGGCACGCATATGGCCGGCTTTCGTTCGGCATTAACCCGGGTTGTCAACGACTATGTGAAACGTTATGAGTTGTTGAAGAATAAAGAATTGGCCATCACCGGAGAAGACGCCCGGGAGGGGTTGGCCGCGGTTTTGTCGATCAAGGTTTTAAATCCCCAGTTTGAAGGCCAGACAAAAACAAAACTGGGCAATTCCGAGGTGGAAGGCGTCATTAAGTCTACGGTTGGCGACACGTTGACCACGTATTTTGAGGAACACCCTCAAACGGCCAAGGCCGTGATTGCAAAGGCCATCGGCGCAGCGGAAGCGCGCGAAGCGGCCAGGAAAGCCAGGGATTTAACCCGGCGCAAAGGCCTTCTTGAGATTTCTTCTTTGCCGGGAAAGCTGGCCGACTGCCAGGAAAAAGACCCCGCTCGCTGCGAACTGTTCATCGTCGAGGGCGATTCGGCCGGAGGATCGGCCAAGATGGGCAGGGACAGACGTTTTCAGGCGATTCTTCCGATTCGAGGCAAAATTATCAACGTGGAAAAGGCCCGGCTGATGAAAGTTCTCTCCAACGAGGAAATCCGCACCTTGATTACGGCGATCGGCGCCGGCATCGGCGGCGTTACAAACGGAGAAACCGGCGAAAGCGGAGGATTTGATTTCACGAAATTGCGTTACGGTAAAGTCATCATCATGGCTGACGCGGACGTGGACGGGCAGCATATACGGACCCTGCTGTTGACGTTTTTTTATCGGCAGATGCGTCCTTTAATCGAAAAAGGACATATGTATATCGCGGTTCCGCCGTTGTATAAACTAACCAAAGGAAAAAAAGAATTTTATCTGGAAACCCAGGAGATGCTCGATGAATGGGTGCGTGAAGAGGCTGTTCGCGCCTATGAGTTGTGCGTGGTTAAAAAAGGCAAAGAAACGGCCGCTTTTAAAGGCTCGAAACTGTCCGACCTTTTGGATTTGATCCGTCAATTGAATGTGTTAAGCAAACGTCTGGAAAAAAAGAAAATACCATGGGCCGATATCCAAGGTTTTGTCATTAATAAAAAAATTCCTCTGTACATGCTTGAGCTCGGTAGCGGCGAACGCGTCTTCTTCTACAGCGAGCGCGATTGGCTCAAAGCCAAACCCGGGTACCTTGAGGCGCGACGCACAAAGCTTAAAGAGGAGGGCCAAGAACTCGGCGAAGGCGCCGAAGAATTAGGGCAGGAATTTAAGGATTTGGCCGAGCTTCAGGACGTGGACGCGCTGCTTAAAAAACTGGACGAACAAGGCGTCGGCGCCATCGGCAAGTCTGCGGAAGAATCCAAAAAAGACGGCGCCGATGCGAGTGAAACCGCCTTGCGCTTTAAAGACGCCTCGAGCGGCGCGGTTGTCGGCGACGATTTTATTGATCCGTTGGGGGCGTTTGAAAAAGCCGGCGATCTGGTTTATAAACATGCCGGTATTCAACGCTATAAAGGCTTGGGCGAAATGAACCCGACTCAGCTGTGGGAAACAACCATGGATCCGGCCAAGAGAAAGCTGTTGCGCGTGGAGCTTCAGGACTCTGTTTATGCCGATCAAATTTTCACGACGCTCATGGGCGAAAAAGTGGAGCCGCGCAAGCGCTTTATCGAAGAGCATGCCCTTGAAGTCAAAAATCTGGACGTTTAATAATGGCTGAAAAAAACGATCCACAACTGCCTTTGGATCAGATCGGCGGCCGGGTGGCCGTTCGTCCGATCGAAGAGGAAATGAAATCCTCTTATATTGATTACGCCATGAGCGTGATCGTGGGGCGCGCTCTGCCTGATGCCAGAGACGGCTTAAAGCCCGTTCATCGCCGGATTTTATACACCATGGACCAGATGGGGCTGGCCCATAACAAGCCGTTTAAAAAATGCGCTCGCGTGGTCGGCGACGTGCTCGGCAAATTTCATCCCCATGGGGATTCGGCCGTCTACGAGGCGCTGGTGCGCATGGCGCAGGAATTTTCCATGCGCGAGCCTTTGGTCGAAGGCCAGGGAAACTTCGGTTCTATTGACGGCGATCCGGCCGCCGCTTACCGTTATACCGAGGCCCGCCTCTCCCGCGTTTCCGGTGAAATGCTCGCGGATATCGAAAAAAACACGGTAGATTTTATCCCCAATTTTGACGGCTCGACGACGGAACCACGCGTTCTTCCGGCGAAACTGCCCAATCTTCTGGTCAATGGATCATCCGGCATTGCCGTGGGCATGGCGACGAATATTCCGCCGCATAATTTAGGTGAAATCTGCGAAGCGACCGCCGCTTATATCGACAACCCGAATATTTCCATCGATGAGATGATGGAGCATGTTAAAGGGCCCGACTTTCCGACCGGCGGATTGCTGGTGGGAACATCCGGCATCAAGGAATATTTTGTTTCAGGCCGCGGCTCGGTCACGATTCGGGCCAAAACGGAATTCGAAGAGACGAAAAGCGGAAAAACCGCCATCATCATCAAAGAAATTCCGTATCAAGTGAATAAATCGACGCTGTTGGAGACCATCGCCCAGCTGGTCCGGGACAAAAAAATCACGGACATTTCGGATTTGCGCGACGAGTCGGACAGGGATGGAATCCGCGTCTCTATTGAGCTCAAAAGAGACGGCAACCCGCACGTCGTTTTAAACCAGCTGTATAAGCACACGCAGATGGAAGTGGCGTTCGGGGTGATTATGCTGGCGTTGGTCGATGGTCAGCCCAAAGTTCTTTCTCTTAAAGAAGTCATCGTTTCCTACGTCGAACATCGCCGCGAGACCGTTCGCCGCCGGACCGCTTTTGATTTGGCCAAAGCCGAGGAGCGGGCGCATATCGTCGAAGGCTTGCGCATTGCGATTGATGCCATCAGCCGGGTGATCAAAATTATCCGGGAGTCCAAGGACACGGAAACCGCCAGAAAAACTTTAATGGAGGAGCTCGGCCTTTCGTTGAGGCAGGCCCAGGCTATTCTGGACATGCGGTTGGCGCAGTTGACCGGGCTTGAGCGCAAAAAGCTTGAGGATGAGTATCGGGACCTGCTCAAAACGATCGAGCAGCTGCGCCTGATTCTTGGCTCGCCCAGGAAAATTTTGGAGTTGATCAAAGACGAACTGGGCAAATTAAGCAAAGACTACGCTTCCAAGCGCCGCTCCGAAATCGTTTTGGAAGTCAAAGAAACCAACATAGAAGATTTAATCAAGAGAGAAGAGGTTGTCGTGACTATTTCCAGCCAGGGCTACGTCAAGCGCATGCCGGTGGACGTTTATCGGGCTCAGGCGCGCGGCGGCAAAGGCGTCACGGCCATGGACAACAAAGGCGGCGAGGATTTTATCGAAGAAGCCATTGTCACGGACACGCATGCCACCATGCTGTTTTTCACCAATCGCGGGCGCGTTTATCAAAACCGCGTTTTTGAAACCCCCGAGGCTTCGCGCATTTCCCGCGGCAAGCCCGCCATTCAATTAATCGGCATTTCTTCGAACAAAGAAGAAAAGGTGACGGGCGTGGTCACCATACGGACGTTTGAAGCCAATAAAGCCGGATTTTTGGTCATGGCGACCAAGAAAGGCGTGGTCAAGCGTTGCGATATCAAATATTTCGAAAATATCCGCAAAACCGGCGTCACCGCGGTCAATTTAAGAGAAGGCGACGTTTTGGTCGGCGTTCATAAGACGGACGGGACCAAGGAAGTTTTGTTGGCCACGAAAAACGGAAAAATCATCCGTTTTGCGGAAACCGACATTCGTTCCATGGGACGCGTGGCTTACGGCGTCAGAGGCATTCGTTTGGAAAAAGGCGACGAGGTCGTCGGCATGGAAGTCGCCAACAAAGACGAGCAGCGGACCATTCTGACGGTTTGTGAAAACGGCTTCGGCAAGCGCACGGCCTTGGATGAATACCGGGACCAGTCCAGGGGCGGTTCAGGCATTATTACCATCAAAGCTACGGAGCGAAACGGCGCCGTGGTCGGCATCAAGCTGGTGGATGACGGCAGCGATCTGATGGTGTTGACGGAAAAAGGCATGGGCGTGCGTTTGCGCGCCAAGGACATTAAAGTGATTTCAAGGAATACCCAGGGCGTCCGCTTGGTTCGTTTGGAGGAAGGCGACCGCGTGGCTTGCGTGGAGCCCATCGCCCAAGATTCGACGCCCAACGGCGTTCACCAGGCCGAAGGGCTTGCCAAAGAGTAATCCTTAAGCGTTTCGGTTCCGTTGTTTAGCCCCGCCAAGCTTTGGTGTCAAAAAATGATCGGACGGCGGCAGCGACCCGGCGGACTTCTTTTTCTTTGAGATCCGGGAACATGGGAAGCGCCAGCATTTCCCGGCAGAGGCGTTCCGCCACAGGAAAGTCGCCGTTGTGATACCCCAGTTTTTGATAAGGCGATTGCAGATGAAGCGGCACTGGGTAATAAACTTGGGCGCCGATTCCCCGGGCGTTTAGGAAGTCTTTAAGCGCGTCGCGCCGGGCGCTTCTGACGACGTATAAATGGAAAACCGGTTCGGTGCCGGGGGCCGGTTCGGGGCAAATAATATCGCCCGCGCCTTCCAAGAGTTTTCCGTAAAGAGCGGCCCATTGCCGCCGTTTGGCGTTATTTTTTTCCAAGCGCGGCAGCTTGACCAGTAGAACGGCCGCTTGGAAATCATCCAGCCGGCTATTGATGCCCGGCTCTTCATGAATGTATTTTTGGCGCGAACCATGATCAGCCAGGCTCGCCACGCGTCCGGCTAAATCCGGATTATTGCCGGTGACGGCGCCGGCGTCACCCATGGCCCCCAGGTTTTTGGTCGGGTAAAAACTGAAACAGCCCAGATCGCCCAACGATCCGGCGCGCCGGCCGCGATAGCGGGCTCCGTGCGCTTGGCAGGCGTCTTCGATTACACGAAGGCGTTTAGACGCGGCCAGCTTCAGAATGGGGTCCATGTCGGCCGGTTGACCGAAAATATGAACAGGGATGACGGCTTTTGTCTTGGAGCTGATTTTGGCCTCAATCAGCGCGGGATTAAGGCAAAAACTTTGTTCTTCAACATCCGAGAAAACAACCGTGGCGCCGGCGTTGGACGCGGCTTCAGCCGGAGCGATGAAGGTCAGGGGGGAGGTGATGATTTCGTCGCCGGGGCCCAGCCCAAGGGCTTTGATGGCCAGGTAAAGGGCATCCGTGCCGTTGGCGACTCCGATGCAGTGCGCGGTTTGGCAAAAATTCGCGAAGGAACGGCAAAATTCTTTGTAGGCCGGCCCTCGGATAAATTGATTGTTGGCCACGATTCGGGCCAGGGAGCGCCCCAAAGAAGCCTTTAAAGAGCGGTGTTCCCGGTTTAGGTCAAGGAGCGGAATATCGGCCCGGCGGCTTGATTTTTTGGCTGTAATGACCATCAATAAAAATTTTACCACTTCCTCTTAAGATAAAATGATATCGGGGTCATGTGTGAGGGTTATTGAATTTTATCGTCGGAACGAGCCCGTTTTTTCTTTTGAGTTTTTTCTCCCCAAGACCCCTCAAACCAAAGAGGCCTTCCGGACCATGCTGGAGCAAGTGCAAGGCCTCAAGCCGCATTTTGTCACCCTGACTTATGGCGCCGGGGGCTCCGCGCGGGAAGCTACGGTTGAAATGGCGGGGGTCCTAAAAAACCGTTTCGGCTTTGAAACGGTCATGCATTTGACATGTATCGCGCATACGCGCATTGAGATCGACCAGATTCTTCAGGAAGCGCGCAGGCTGGGGATCGGCAGCATCATGGCCCTGCGCGGGGATTTGCCCAAGGACGGCAGCGCCATTGCCGTGGGCCAAAGGGATTTTAAATACGCGCGCGATTTGGTGGAGCACCTCAGGCGTCAAAACGATTGGTGCATCGGGGTCGCCGGTTACCCCGAGGGCCATCCGGAATGCCCTTCTAAAGAAGAGGACCTGCGGCATTTAAAGGAAAAGGTGGAGGCCGGAGCCGATTATGTGGTGACCCAGCTTTTTTTCGACAATCGCGATTATTTTGATTTTGTCCGTCGGGCGCGCGCCGCCGGCATCCATCTGCCCATCGTGCCCGGCATTATGCCTATCGCCAATTTCGAGCAGATTCGAAAATTCGCTTCGATGTGCGGGGCTAAAATCCCTCCCGCGCTGATTGAACGGCTTTCTCCCGTGCAGAATGATCCTCAGGCTGTTGCTTCCATTGGTGTTGAGCATGCAACCCGGCAGTGCCTGGAGCTTTTAAAGGGCGGGGCTCCGGGCATTCACTTCTACACCCTTAACAAATCCCAAGCCACCCAGGAAATCCTAAGGAGGATCAAACATGCCGCCGACAAAACGTCGTCCGATATTCGCCGTTAGCGCGCTTCTTGCGCTCATCGCCGCAGCCGGTTTATCCGCCGGCCAACAGTTTCGTTTGCCCGATGCCTTGTCGTGGGGGGAGGCGCGGGGGGTCTGGCTCTCTCAACAAAAAATTCATGCCCCGACCCCCCTTCTCCTTTCTCAAGAGAACCCTTCGGCCGCCGACAGCGCCCAACCGGCCACGCCCGAACCGCGCGTGGTTGACGTGATCAGAGCGATTGACGGAGACACCGTGGAATTGTCCGACGGCGATCGTGTGCGTTTGATCGGCGTGGACACCCCGGAACTGCATCATCCGAGGAAACCCGTCGGCTGTTATGCCAAAGAAGCCTGGGAATACACCAAGGCCAGGGCCGAGGGTTTCCGCGCCCGCTTGGTTTTTGATCCGGCCAATGACTCCGTGCGCCACCGGGATAAATACGGACGCTTGCTGGCCTATCTTTTTCTGGCGGACGGCACATTCCACAACAGGGAATTAATCGCTCAAGGGTATGGTTTTGCTTATACCCGTTTTCCTTACGGCCACAGCGAAGAATTTGTGGCCGTTGAAGCCGAGGCCAAGCGTCAAGGCAAGGGCCTTTGGTCGGCTTGCCCTGAAGAGAGCATGTCGGCGTCGGCCCCGGAAAGCCCGTGAACGGCCTTGTGCTGGCCGCGTTTTTGGCCGCCGCCGTCTGCGCTCAGGAGGATGTTCCGGCTCTGGACATCGAGGTAACAAAAACCCACATCATCGCCAAGGGCGGCGGCCGTCCGCCGGGAAGCGCGACCAGCGAAACCCAAAAAAAATCTTTAGCCAGGGACGCGGCGATTGTTTCGGCACAAGCGCATTTATTGATGTATGTCGAAGCCCTGCAGGCCGGCAAAACGACGTTGGGCGAGATGATGAAATCAGACAAAAAATTCGATCTTAAGGTAAAAGGCACGCTGTCGCGCGCTGAAATCGTTAAAACTGAGTGGAGGGACGACGGTTTTGCCGAGGTAACGATCAGGGTTTCAAAAAAAGACCTTAAAAAAATTCGCCGAGGACTGCGCCTGCCTTAACCCGGCAATCATATAATCTAAGCCGAGCGGCCAGGTGGCAGAGCGGCTAAATGCACCGGTCTGTAAATGTCAAGAACCCCCGTCGGAGAATGATGAAAAAACCTGATTTTCAGGGGTTTTTCTTTACCCAACTTTACCCGTTTTGAGCCGTTTTGCTTCCCAAAATGACACCCTAATGCCACCTGGGGAATACCCTCCATTTCATTTGGTTGCGCTGAAATTTATTTATCCCTACGCTGTCGAAAATTTACCCCTTGCAAAAACCAGCGGCCCGCTTTATGCTAAAAGAAATTCCGTCCATTAAATCATTCGCAATGATTCATTAAAATCTATAAAAACATAGGCCGGGAGGATCCCTCTGATGCAGATGAAAATCGTCGTCATGGCGAAAGCTTCTCGCTCTTACGAACGAATGAAAAAATTCTTCCAGAAGGAAAAAGTATCTCTCGTGCGCGCCGCGACAGCCGCCCAGGTTTATCCTCAAGCCATGAAGCATTTCCCGGACGCCATATTGCTTGTGGGAGAGCCGGAAAGTCAAACGGGCGAGGTCAAGGCATTGGCCGAAAAACTCGATAAAACGTCTCGTCTGTCCTTTATTCCTCTTTTTTGTCTTTGCCGCGAAGGCAGCATCGAACACAGAAAAGCGGCCCTGGGGCTTGGGATCGATTGCCTGGGGCCTGGATTGGACACCGCTTCAATTCTTTTCTTCATCAAAGGAAAAATCTCGCTGTACCGTAAAAGATCAGCCTTAAAGGCAGGAAGCATTGCCCTGGATCCCCAGGCCGACGCCCTGTGGGCGGATCATGGAATGAGAAAATCCAAGTATCTCACCCCCGAGATTTCCAGGTTTCTTTATTTATTGGCCGCCCATATGAACGAGGTTGTTTCCGATCAGGAGGTCCAAAGACACCTGGGGATTCCTTCCACGGGCTTAAGAATGTTGCTTAGCCGCGTTCGCCAGGCGATCCCCGCTCATTTAAGGAATGCGGTTTATGTTGACCGGGTACCCGGCCAGGGCTTTCGCATAATAATCAGCTAAATCGAACGTAACAATTTTGTTACGCGCCTCATTTTTATTTTTACTCCCCAAAAGTAGTTTTCCCTTTTAATTTATTTCCTCGACGGTAAATTCTCCGCCCAGCCTTTAAGTCCTCAATCATGAGGTGTAACCATTTTGTTACACGCCCGCTGGTCTTGACAACCGTTAAGATCGCCCCTTACGCTTAAGCCAGGTTAAAAGCTGGATCGTTCTTTGAAGGATTGTTAATTTTTTGCAAACGAAACGGCAAACCCTGAGCGATCAGGGGGCGCAAAGCCGACGTAAAGGTTCTCTGCTTTAAGCGGAGAGGGCCGGGCTGCCGAAAGACAATAAAGATGAACGCGCGTTTTTTGGGAACGCGCCGTTGTCTTTATTTTCAGGCAGCCCGGCTTTTGCTTTTGAGTGCGTAAAAAGAGAGGGGAAGAGTGCATATGTGTTGGAAGATTAGACGTTCGCATTTAGTACCGATTTGTTTCATTCCTACCACCTATCTCCATTGGACTGCTAATATCAGCATAAATCTGAAATATCGTATGGAGGAAAGGTGTCAATGAACATCAAAAATTTTAAGGTTCGGGAAAAATCAAACTTGATAGATTCGTTTATTTTAATTGCCTGTTTTTTGGCAACCGCACCTATCGCGGCCTTCGCAGTAAGCACCGACACGACGCAGCAAACAGCAGAACGGCCCCCAATAGAGGTCATTTTTGCGAAAAAACAGTTCTTTCATCCACGCGGTGAGAAACAAATCAGCGGGGTGGTCTTCCGAAGTTCCAAAGGCAATGAATTAAAACGGCTCTCTTTTGGTCCTGGGGAATTCATTGAGGAAGAGCACCGTGTGCATAAATTGGTCCATGCGCTCGTGAGTAAAGATCAATCCCATGTGGTCATTTACGAATGGCTCCGGGATCAAGATGAACGTAATCCGTATAAAATTCGTTTCTCCAGCGCCGTACATCTATCTTGGTATAGAGCCGATGGAACTTTATCATGCGAACTTCAAACGAGGGTGGTCCCTATTCGCTTATCTGCGAATGGGAAAGCGTTGGTGGCACAAGACGGAGGTTTTGACCCAGTTTCCTTTGAGGTGTATCACGACGTCCCAAAACTCAAGTCCCTAGATCAACTTGAAAATGATCATTCTCTGACCGACAGTTATCTTTATGTATTGAACGATCGCTGCGAGATTATGTTCTCAACCACATCGTCGAAGGGATCGTGGGGTGGCACCCTTCTGATTTCCCCTACTGGAAAATGGCTAGTTTTTCAGCAACCTGGTCCTCCTATTATTGAGAAAGATGTTTGGAAAGATTGGCTTAAAGCTATACACCTAATCAGAGGCGAAGTCTACGGAATTGATTGGGGGGAAAAAACCGCGTCTCTTCGCGAGATTGACGATGATGGCGTTATAGTGGGATGGAAATTGATGGGCCAAGGCAAGACCAAACATCGCGTACGCTTCTTCAAGGGAGAAGAGAGGGAAGTGCATCGCGATCGGTTTAGAAAATATATATGGAGACCTGGCCAACATGTACTTAAAGAAACAAACGAAGAGAAAGAGGAATAAGTGATGTTGAAGTATGCTGCGCTCGAAGCTATTTTGGCGGGATGCTTTTTTACTGTCACCAATATAGCCCATGCTCATATTACAGCCGTGGATCCCGGCTTCACCGTTACTTCGGATTTTGGGCCGCGACTATTACCATCTCCGGATTTCCATAAAGGTATTGATTACGGAACGGCAGAGGGCGTATCACTTCCACTCTTAGAAGCAGGACGGATAACCTCACTGAATTACGCCAACGATGGTATTCTTATCTTAAGCTTACTCACCGATAACAACCATTTTTTTCGCTATCTTCATATGTTCAACAATGCTTCCCTACCTATAGACTCAGGAGAATTTACCCTGACAAGAACCGATGAGGAAAATTTGTGTATCGTGCGCTGGCTGCAAGGTACAAATCGGACGGTGGCAGATTATGCATTGTCTGCGGAAAACGCAGATAACCAGCTCGTTTTAATAAATGGAACCCCTGTTCTAAATGCACAAGGGGAAAATTTGCGCACCACAAGTCGTGCGCGTTCCCCCGTCGGCCCCGCCGGCACATCCGGTGGCTTTCCCGCGCACATGCACATTGATCTTGGGCTCGGCGTCAGCGAAAATCCTCTAACCCATATCAATCATACCGCCAGCAATTTCACCGTTCAATTTATCGACCAATTGGGACGCGTCCGGACCAACGGTTTTCTAGTCAATGTCCATAATTCTGCAAGCACATTTTTAAAAGTCCGGCTGGATTCTCAAATCGGGACCAACTTAGACTCGTTGGATATTTTCGTGGATAACATTTCAATCACCGGGCATGTTCGAACCTGGGCTTATGGAGGATTAACCAGCTTCCATGACCCATTACATACCGATATCGAAACCAGCGGATGCCCGGATGATCTTCCGGGCTGCCGGGACCGAGACCCGCCGGTTTATGCAGACGGCAGCAGCAATGGAGTGCTACCGAGGGGAGTCGGCCGCGAAGACTTTGTTTTTACCGACTGGATGCCGGAGGGTCTTCATGACGGCGAACACCGGCTCATCGCCTGTTGGACGAACATCCGCAACCAAACCAACTGCCAAGAGACCAGATTTGAGATTGATGGGACCCCGCCGACTTTAGACCTTATCGTTGCCGACACCGAAATATCCTTGCCTGAAGGCCAATTTACCAATACGTCCAAGCTTTTGGCTCAGGCCGAGGACCCTAAAAGCGGTTTGGAGTCAATCAAACTGTTCGGTCCTGACGGTTCGGAAATTTCTCAGTCAAGATTCCTTGGCGGAGAAACCACTCCTCAAAGCACGGAGTTCTCTTTGTCCGGTCTGCCGGATGGGACCTATCGCGTAGAGGCTAAAGATAAATCGGGAAATATCAAAAATTTTTCATTCATATTGGACATCTCGGGCCCAAAGTTGGCGGCCACTTTTGACGATCCTTCATTGGCCGTTGAAGCAACGGATGAAGGCAGCGGCATAGCGTCGGTTAAACTACAAGATTCATCAGAGAACGTCATCAATGAAATAAGTTTTTCTGGAGAAAATTTAGTCAATGCGCCTTTTAACATCGGGTCTTTGCCGGATGGCAGCTATAGTATCGTCGCCATTGACCGAGCGGGCAATTCTTCGACCCAAGATGGCTCGGATTCGTCACCCAGCGAGTTTCAGATCAATTTGGCTAATTTTAAAATTTGGAGTCGGGGAGTTTCCCGGCTGGTTCACAGAGGGTTGCTTTCACCGGAGCAAGCTCAGCTTCGTTGGCGCATTGAAGAATTTCCGATTGAAGCTCCTCATATCCCCGGCACTGAATCTGAAGTGGTCGAAGGAGGTGTGGTTGTCAAAACTATCAGTGAAGTCGCTGAATTAAATTTTTCAGGAATGTTGGGTCTTCTCGGCGAAACCATAGTCCCATTGGAACTAAAAATTAATTGGAATAGACGGATTCTAAGCGGCAGCCCGCATCGTGTTGTCGTCCCTGCGGGTATTTTCAGCCGTACTATTTCACCTCATATTTGCAACCCCAGTACAAGCCCCTGCTTTAATGATCTTACGGTAGCCGGCACTGTCTTTTCCCAAACACGGGAATTCTGCCTAGGTTCGGATTCCAACAATTTGATCTGTCATCCCGCTTTTCAATCGAATCAAAATGAAAGTCTTGAGCCTAAAATAAGTCCGGTCTTTCCTCAGGCCAACATTCCCGAATTTCCAGATCCTTTTCTTGTTCCCTGCGCCGATAGAATTGAAACCATCAATATTGTCCCTCAAGGCAATTCGATACCTTTAGATGGCTCCCCAACCCTTTCGTACAGGTTTATTGATCACAATCAATTTTCCACTCCGAGGTCTTTGGGGCTTTGTTGGTTGGAGACAGATACCGGAGAACCAGCTTATGTTTATAGTTCGGCTGGGGTTTTTCCCGTTGCTTTTGACCCAACTCGTCCGCAAGGAATCCTTCGGGCGATGGTTCTGGAGAACGAGATACCCGGAACTCAAGTTTTGCGCCGAGGCAATAACATTTCTGTTCAACTTGGAATTAACAACGCCGAGCTTGCCTTTGACCAAGTTTCTCATCCAGGACACATCTATGCTTTCTTAGAAAGCGAAGACGTTCTGCCGCCGGAGGAGGCGGTGCAGACGGTTGTTCCTCAATTTGGAGTCATTTCTTTGGCCAATACGCAGGGTAATGTGGCATTGCGTATACCCTATGACGATGCGGGGTTGAATCCGGAAGATGAGGCAAACGTTCGTCTATATCAAATCGGCTCATTGATCGACATCACCACCCAATTAGATACATCGTTAAACGTGGTGATCGGCACTACATCCTCCTTGGGCACCTTTATCGTGGCCATTAAACGGGGGGAGGATCGGGTGCCGCCCAGGACCGTACTGCGGGTGGGCACGCCTCAGATCATTGCCGAGCCTTTAATCATCGGCCCGGACACGCCTTTGGAATTGACTTCAAACGACGGGCTTCTTTCTCCGGGGGACGGTTTAGGCGTGGGCGTGGCCAGTCTAACTGTAACCATTGACGGACTTTTTACTCATATCTTTTCCAACAAAGACCCGCCAGATAAGCCCTTCATCACCACGGTGACCCTTTTAGGGGCCGGGGATGGTCCTCATACCATCGGCTACTCTGCCACAGACTTCTCCGGCAACCAGGAAGAACAGCAGACGGCAATCCTCGCCTTAGATCAAACCCCTCCGCAAACAACACTCAAAGCATCAAGAGAACTCTTCAAAGAAAACAACGTTTATTACGCAACGAGCAACGATTCCTTTAGTTTTGAAACCCAAGACAATTTGGCCGGCGTTAAACATACTCTGTACAGCGTCAACGGCGGGGAATTCCAGGTTTTCAATCCTCAAGAGCCGTTGATTTTCCCCTCCGAAGGCGAATTCATTCTTGTTTTTAAATCCGTGGACCATGTCGATAACGCGGAGGCAGGCCATGCGGCGACCATAATCATCGACAACACCCCTCCTTCATTCTCGGACACGCTTTATGTCCGGGCCGCCGACCCCTTGAACACGCTGACGGATTTGGAAATCGCCCACGCCTCGGTAAGATTGGCGGGGCAAGGAGAGGTTGACCCTTCTTTGCTTTCCCCCTGGAGCGTGGAATATACGGGGGACGTTCTGCCTGAAGAAAACACGCCAAGGTTTAGGATTTCTCCTCTCTTTGCCCCTGCTTTTGAGCGAAGCGTCGAAGAGGGTTTGCTCAAAATTAGCGCATTTCAAGGGGAGGCTTTGATTTACGAGCAGCCCAATTTGAGGATTTCTTCGGATAAGGGCTATGTCCTTGAGATGAGGGCCAGGCCCGTTGACGAGGACTCGGCTCTAAGAATGGGCGGATTCAACAACCGCTACGGGATTCTTTTGACGATTAGCGGCGCCGGGCAAGGGCGATTGACTGTCGGGGACAACCCTGAGGAGCTTGCCTTCGGCAGCGGATGGTTCCAGCAGGAGTTCGATATTAACGAGCCCATGGAATTCCATGATTACCGCATTGCGGTCAAGGATTTTCTGGTCAAGGTTCTGGCGGATGAAACAACGATTGTTGAGCAGGATGTGCGCGAGTTTCTGCCGCCTCATATCCCGGCCCATGAGTTGCCCTTCATGCCCTTCGCGGAATTTGGGGCGGGCGATCCTTTCGGCGCAGGGGCGAATTCCAGCAATGTGGAAATCGACTACTTCCGTTATTTTACGGACGGTCCCCAATTGCCTCAACAGACTCCGGTCAAACCCATGATCAGCTACGAAGCCGGGGTGATTCCTCAAGACTTCAGCCCCATCGTCAGAACCATGCCTCTTCGCCAAGACACTATTGGAGGAATTGTTTCCCAACAAGTCATCGATCAGCGATTTTTAAGGGCCGCGGCCCGGACTCAGGGCGGGTTTTTCTACAGCTTAAATCCCAATATCAACAGCTCCCAACAATACACCTTGGAATTGAAAGCCCGGCCCATCGGAGATTTGGAGTCGGTCATGACATTAAATTTCTTCGACGGGCAATTCCAGGGCAGGCTGTTTTTGGATAAGACGGGGCATTTGGCTTTGGTGTCCGGCGGGCAGATTCTTTATGCGGCCCAAGGAATCGATGTGGGTAATTTCCACACCTGGGGCGTAAGCGTACAGGGAGGCGATTTAAAGCTTTCCATAGACGGGCAAATTCTTTTTACCGGCTTTCTGCCGCCTTTTGAAGGAAGTTTGGCTGACACTTTGACCGGGTTCGGCGCAAGGAACGCGATTGCGGCGGATATTAAAAACGTGGGGCTTGAGGTTGAATCCTTCGTTATCCGCAAAGACCCGGAGGGATTGCTGGTTTATGAAGGCAATGTTTTGCCCCAGCACAATAATCCGCCTTTGCAAACCGTGCTTTCCAACGCGCAACCGGTGATTGAGGAAATCATGGCCGGCGCATTGCGCGTGGGCGTGGAAGGCGCCTTAGGTTTTGTCTCTTATCTTTTCGTCAACACCGGATTTAATTCAGACGAGCCTTACGGCATTGAGATGCGGGGGCGCGTCGTCGACAGGGCGGCTTTGCTGATGCAATTCAACGATGAGAGGAACTCCTTCCAATTGAGAGTCGATCATGACGGCAATGTCTCCATTCAAAGAACGCAGGATGTGCAGGTCGAAATGCAAATGATGAATATCCGCGAGCGGGGCTTTGATCCTCAGGAATTCAATTCCTATGGCCTAAATAACGGCGGCGCGACCGGAGAAGAGATGACATTTTTTATTAATAACGAGCCCATTGGTTTTGCTTTTAGGACAAACCCGCCCTTGCCCCCGGACCCTGCTGCTTTGACTTTTGCCGGTTTCGGTGTGGAGAGCCTGGCGCCCATCGGTCAAGGCATCGCGGAAATCGATTTTTTCCGGGCGGCCAGGGGCGCAACAGGGCAGGAAACCGTTTTCTCTTATGACGCGGCCCGGTTGCCGAATGAGGTTGGACTCGCGCGCATCAAGGAAGGCGCGAATTTGCCCACGCTTGAAGAAACCGAAGAAAAAATACGCGAGGATATTCTCCAAGTCCAAACGGACTTAGGTGGCATTGCGTATCAATTTCCCCTCGCGTTAAACTCAAACGAGTCTTATCAACTGCAACTACGAGGACGGCCAGCGAGCCCGAATTCCCTCTTAGCCCTCGGCTTTGAGGACGAAAGTTTTGCCGGAATTCTTTTAATCGATCAGGCGGGAGGCGCAAGGATTCAGGCGGATATGCTGGGCGCGCCCATCGCCTCGGCGCCCATGCCTGATGCGTTGAGCTTCCATGCCTATGCAATCGAGGTCAATAGCGGGAAAGCCAAAGTTTTTGCCGATAATCAAACGCTTTTTGAGGCGCAATTGCCGCCTAAATCCGCTTCTTTGCATCCGGGCGGGTTCTTCGGCGTGGCGGCTGTCGAGCCCTTCGTCGCGCAGGGCCTTCCACAAATGGAAATCGATTATTTCCGCATCGCTAAAACCGTTCAGGAAGGGGCTTTGGCCGGGACATTGGAGACGCCGTTCATCAATGTTTCGACATCGGCTTTGTTTTCCGGCTTTACCCCCATTCAATTTGTGAACGAGGGGCAAATTATTCATGAATTCACCAATGATGGAACGAATTTCTTTCCCGTTAGCGAGCTTTCCCAGACGGCAATATCGGCAGGGCAAATCAAATTCAAAAGCACGTTAAGCCGGGATGATAAAGGAAAGAAAAGCCCTGTTTTAACGGCTTTGCGTCTGGAATTTGACAGCAAGGTCCAATTGTCCGCCTCAGCCATCAGTAAAAGACAGCCGTTAAACATCGAATTTTTGGCTTCGGAAAGACTTGTGGGCAAGCCTTCGGTCACAATCGGCGACTTAAACGCCGTTGACGGCAATGTGCCTGCGTCTTTGTCCTGGAATTTTAATTTCTTAATCGATAACGGCATCCAGGAAGGATTGATCCCGGTCGTTATTAAGGGAAGGGACTTGTCCGGCAATGAAGGACAAGATGAAACCGCTCTTGTTCTGGTGGATGTGACGCCGCCAAGAATCACCGTAAAATCCCCCGTATCCAATATCAAGCTCATTCATCCCAGAGACAAGGCCAAAATCGACGTTCTGGTTCAAGACAATTTTGATCCCGCCCCAATTTCTTCGGCTACTTTGATTCAAACGCAGGACAAAGGAGAAACAACGGGACCGGCTTTTGCTCCCGTGGCTAATGGCCAGGAGCTTGATCTTCTAAGCCTGGATGACGGGATTTGGACGCTGAGCGCGCAAGCGCAGGATTCTGTTTTTAACTCGACTTCGGTTGTTTCCGGTCCTTTTGAAATCGTGCACAAGGATATTCTACCGCCAAGGACAACGCTATTCATCGGACTGCCGCGATTAGGGCAGGAGCCTGTTTTTATAACGGCTAATACAACGCTTAACTTTGATGTCAAAGACGATGCCAATGAATTAGGGGACAGCCAGGGCATCGGGGTGGAACGCTTGAACTTGGGCTTAGATTCCATTTTTGATGAAGCCGTGCTCAATCCCCAATCCACGTCCCCTGTTTTTTCCAAGGCCCTTAATCTTCTGGGCGTTGAAGACAGGACCTATGACTTGAGATTTTACGCGCAGGATACCGAGGGCAACTCAGAGTCAACCCAAACAATAAAAATCGCCCTAGACAATACCCCGCCTGCCACGGAACTTATTCTACCCTCTGGAGTGTTCCGGGAAAACGGGACGATTTATGTAAACAGCGCGGACATGATTGATTTTAGGTCCACGGACGCAGGCTCAGGGGTCAGGGAAACCGTATTCAGGCTGGAGCGGTTAAACGGCAACGCTCAGGAGCCCTGTCCTGAGCCTGACCCAGTCACAGATGAATGCCCCGCTGATCAAGGTAACTCCGAGCCTGTCATGCTCCCCATGAATTTTTCCGAAGAGGGCCGTTTTGTTTTGACTTTTGACGCCACGGATAACCTGGACAATCATTCCTCCGCCCAAAGCGTGGTGATCGTGGTGGACAACACGCCGCCCACGTTCTCGGGAACAGCCCCCTTATTCATCCAGGCCAATGACCCGGTCAACGTGTTTAACGGGCTGACGGCCTTCAACGGCGGGGTGAAATTGATTGATGGCGGGGGTCCGGGGCCGGGTCCCGATCCGGGAACCGGGCAATGGACGGTAGAGTATCAGGCCGCGGGAACTGCCGAGCTTCCCACCGGCTTTGCTCCGCCTTTCCAATTCTTGGCCTCGATTCCTATTTTAAACGTATCCCAGGAATTGACGCCGGGGAGTTTAAGATTGACGACCTTCGGCTTCGCCCATGCCTTTTATACCCAGGAAAATTTTGAGTTGAACATTGATCAGGGCTATGTCACGGAGATGCGGGGCCGGGCCATGAATGAACAGACAGCCTTAAGCATGACGGTTATCAGCGATCAAGACACGGCCCTGGAGCTATTGATCGAGCCCGGCCAGGGCACGCTGCGTTTTACAAACGGCGATTTATTATCTCCTGAGACGGCAACGATCGGCGAGTTTCCAATCGGAGCGGGTACCGGAGAAACCAGGACTTACCTATTGAGCGTGGGGCCTGATCCCAACTCGCTCGCGGAACAATTAGTGCGCGTTTTTGAAGACGGCGTTCTACGCCTTGAGGCTGCTCTTCCTACTTCGCCCTTTGCCTTCGACGCCCTACCCCAGGTGGCCTATGGAGCCAAGACCCTGGTTCCCGACGGAACCCTGGACGCGGAGTTTGAATTCTTCCGGTATTTCACGGGAGGGCCCGAGCCGCCGACAGGAGGCTCCCCGGGCAACGGCGGAGGTCCGGGCGGGGTCTTGGTGGATTATCAGGCGACTGTGCTGCCCGAACAATTCGGCCCCTTCGTTCAAAAAAGAATCAATCGATTCTTTACCCAGCCTCCCAGCGAACAAATAGTGACTGAAGGCGCGACCATGCAATCGTTCTTAAAGCTTTCCTCCCCGGATGACGGGGATATTAACTATTTGTTTATGCAGGAATTAAGCGCCTCGCAGGAATATCGCTTGGAGCTGCGCGCCGCGCTCAAAACATCGGATTCCAGGCTGTTGATTTTTATGCAGGATGATCAATTTGGAGGCGTTTTGGAAATCGACACAGCCGCCGGGCTGGCGCGTTTGTTCAACAATTCCAGGGAACAGGTGTTGGGCAGAAGGGATATCGACCTGCCTCCGGCGCAAACGTTCGATTTCCTCGATTATCTTGTCACGGTTAGCCAGGGCAATGTCCGGTTGTCCGTCAACGGCAATGAAATTCTTACGGGGCAACTGACGTTTGGGGACCCCGATCTTCGCGGAGCGGGCTTCGGCTTGGAAGCCCGCTCCTTTGAGCCTGTGCCCATCGGTTTGGATGTCCGGAGCTTTAGAATACTCTCCGGCCCTTCAGGCAACGGAGGCGGCGGCTCCCAAGAGGGCACATTGCTGGGCACGGTGGAAACGCCCTTTATCAGCTTGCCTGAGCTGTCCAAAATCAATCATTTCCAGGTCACGCAGAATTTGGCGCAAGGCTCCATTCAACACGAGTTCACCTCGGACGGACAAAATTTCTTTCCTATCGATCTTTTATCGTCAGCCGATATAACCCATCGCCAAATCAAGTTTAGGAGCACGCTCTCGCGGGCCACGACCGAACAGGCAAGCCCAGTGCTGGAATTTTTGTCGCTTGATTTAATCCGCATTGTTGATGTTTCTTCACCATCTGTCGCCGGTCCCTTGTCCACGGCCACGATACGCTTCATCGCTTCTGAACGGCTTTTAGGCGAGCCGGTGGTTAAAGCCGGAAACTCGCAGGCTTTTGACAAAAACGAGCCGCCGTCTTTTTCTTGGACGTTTAAACTCTCGGCCGCTCAAGACGCCCTGGAAGGCGAGCAAACCATCGTCATTTCCGGCAAGGATTTATCCAGAAACCAAGGCGAGGATCAAACCGAAAAGATTTTGATTGACCGGACCCCTCCTGTTGTGACCGTTTCTTCCCCGGCAGGAGGGGAACGCTTTGTCGCTTCCCAAGGCTCGATCACAATCAACGCTTCTGTTTCCGACAATTTCGATCCCGCTCCCGACATTCTGCGCCTGGAATTGGTGCAACGTCAGAACACCGGAACAACCAGAGGTCCAACCAGACTTATCGTCCATCAAGGACAAGTGATCGACCCTCTTTCTATTGACGATGGTCTTTGGGTTTTGGAGGTTGAGGCCAAGGACTGGGTAAATAACTCAACAATTACCGTGTCCGGAGTTTTTGAAGTGATTCATGATCTTTTGGCGCCCAGGACAAGCCTGGTTGCCGGAGAGCCCAAATTCGGGGACAACCCTGTTTTTGTCACCAAGGACACATCGCTTGGGTTTTCCGCTATTGATGATTTAGTCGAGGTGGGCGACGGCATCGGTTTGGGCGTGGCCCGGACCGAGTTCAGCGTCGATCAATCATCGTTTGCCGTATTTAGCGCCACATTCGCTATTTCTGCTGAAGGGTTTCATGAAGTGAAATTCTTTTCCGTGGATGTGGTGGGAAATCAAGAAACGATAAAGACCGTCCAAATCGCGGTGGATAACACCCCGCCCACCACTGAGTTGAGTTTGGGGGAGGGCGCCTTCAGCGCTTTTGGCCGGACCGTGATTACACCCAATACCCTCATTACTCTTTCTGCGGTCGATCCCAAGGTTAACGGGGTGAGCTCCGATGTATCGCAAACGGAATTTGCCGTTGATGACGACGCTTTTCAGGTCTATTCTGCGGCGTTTACTTTGCCTGCCCAGGGGGAGCATGCCGTCAAATACAGAAGCCGGGATAATCTGGGGAATCTTGAGACTGCGAGGACACTCGCTTTGTCCGTGACGCCTTTAAGGGAGACGGCCATGATCGCGGCAGGGACGGCTACCATCACCGCCTCGGGAACGGCGGATATTGTGGGTAAAATCGTCTCCAACGGCGCCTACAACGCTTCGGGCAATGTCCGCCTCACGGGAAGCGTGATGGCCCCGGCCATCGAGCTTAAAGGAAACAGCGTTATTATCGGCACGCAAACCATCGCTTCGGATTCCGTTCATGCCTCTCCCATTGATTTAGCTTCCATCAAAGCTGATTTGGCCCAAACCAACGACAACGGCTTAATCCCAAGCCAATTCCTGAGCCCGGATGGGGCGCTTGTTGTCAGCAAGGGCGCGATCTTGACGTTGGACGCAGGCAGCTATCTTTTCTCCGGGATGAGCATCGATTCCCAAGCGGCTTTAATTTCCAGCGGTCCCGTGCGCATTTTTCTGACAGGGCCTCTGGTCATCACCGGCGCAGGATCGATGAACGCCTCGGGACGGGCCGCAGACTTGGTCGTGTTCTCGGATTTCGACCGAACCCACGAATTTGCGGGAGGATCGCGGGCCGCGGTTATTCTTTATGCGCCGAACTCCTCGGTGAAAGCCACGGGCAACAGCTCGATTACCGGCAATCTTTTTGCTAAAGACATCGTGATTCAAGGGGCTTCGCTCTTTGTTCAAGCCGACGGTTTATCCGGTCAAATCCCCGCGCAAACACAAGACGGCGAGAAACAAAAAGGCGGCGCTAAAACAGCGGCCGCTCTTGACACTCCGCAAGCCTTGGGACCTGATCCAAAATTCCAATTGGGAGAAATTTATGCCTATCCCAATCCCGCTATAGGCGGAGCCAAACCCACCCTTCACATTGAAACCGGCCTGGCTGATTCCGCGCGCATCCTGATTTATTCGATATCCGGGGAGCTTGTCAAAGAGGAAAGCCTAAGCGGCCTGCCTCAAATCATCTATCTGGTTGAAGCCAAAAAAGGCTCGGAAGTTCTGAGAGCCAAAGGAAAAATTTATGTGGTCAGGTGAGTGTCCTCTTATAACTAAACATGTTTATCCGCCGGAGCGGCCGGCGCGAAGGAGCAAGGTTTGGCTGGGGGCTGTGCTGGCTGCTTTAGCCTGGATTTTGACCATGGCTTTATCCCTTTTTGCTCAAACAACTCAAAAAACAGGGGCCGAGTTTTTGAATATCCCGGTGGGAGCCAGGCCCGTGGGCATGGGCGGGGCCTACACGGCTTTAGCTAATGACATTTCCTCTTTGCACTGGAACCCGGCGGGATTGGCTTTAATGAATCAGCCTGAGATAGGGGCTATGTATTCTCAGTGGCTTTTAGACAGTCAATACAATTTCCTGGGGTTCGGGTATCCGGGGAAAATAGGGACATTCGCGGGCTCTATCAGCGTTCTGTCTCAAGGTGCTTCCGAGGCAAGGGGACAAAACAGAGAAAAAACAGGATCGATCAAAGCCCAGGATCAATCCTTATCCTTGGGCTATGGCAGAAAAATAGGCTTTATCCAGGCGGGATTAAATACCAAGCTTATTCAAAGCGAGATTGCAGGCTATAGAGCCGATACCTTTGCTTTTGATCTGGGATTGATGATTTCCGCGCGTTCCCATTCCCCCATATCCCTGGGTCTAGCCCTGCAGAACATAGGCCCAGGGATTCGATTTATCGAGCAGCGCGATCCGTTGCCGCTCGCGCTTTCCGGAGGCTTAAGCTACCGGCTCCCCATGGGCATCGCCTTAGCCTTGGACGTCAAACAACAACTCATCAACCATAAAACCAGTGTTAATATCGGCACCGAGTATCAGGCCCTGCCGATCTTAAGCCTGCGCGGCGGCTATATTGCGGCCCTCGGCAAACAGGCTCCGTTGGCCCGCAACAGCGGACTCGACGGAATCTCAGGAGGCGTCGGTTTCCGTTTGATGGGGGCTCAAATTGACTATGCTTTCAAACCCTTTGGACTCTTGGGGGATACGCATCGGGTGAGCCTGGCAGCGCGATGGTGATGTATCGTGCGACGTGAATTTCGACTTAAAAATTTTTCAATACCGTTTAGACTATTATTGACTATTACGGACCTAGGTTATAGTGAAGACCAAGCGCAGGGCATCTATCAGGTGATAGTTGGGATGTTACGGGGATGTGGTTTGCGATGAATCCCACCAAGTCAGATTTTGGAATTCCTGACGGCCAATACGGGCAGATATTTTGCATGCGAATTGACATGCTCAACAGTGAACATACTTTGAGAAATACGAGCCCAGCGGCTATGCGTAGCCTTCAAAGCAAATACGCAAAAATCGTCAATGAAGAAGTTGTCGCCAGGAGTGGAATTTTGGGATCATGGCAAGGGGATGGAGCCATGGCCTTTCTCGGCACGCAGGGTGACGAAGATCACCTCATTCAATCCGGTGAAGAAATGTCCAGGATGATTCTGAATCGGCTTCGCAAGGAGATCCCCGATAAGCACTTCCGCATCGGTGCCGCATCCTCCCCGGTAAGATTTTTTTCACAGCACGTAGATCAATTTAGTAATCCAGGAGCAGTTTTGGCTGCCAGATTAGAAGAAGAGGCGCGGAACCATTCGACGGGCTCGGCCCTTCTCCTTCCTGGCGACGTATATTCGGCGCTTGCCAAAGAGGCGCGGGATCAGTATAGGCACGTAGGGAGGCTTTTAGAAACGCAAGAAATATACCTTTATATTCCCGATAGAGACGGTAGCTTTGTTTCTCCTCTATCTCCAACACCAGGCGGGACAATTCTCAAGAGACTTGTGGAATCGGTCAATCCTCCACTAACAGAGCGGCCGCGGCGCACCTTCTTTACACAATTCGATCCTGTGTGGCCATTTGCCGAGGAATCGGGGATGCACGTTGCTTTTGTCGCCCACCCGATGCCACTGGGAGACTTGTTTAGACTCCGTGAACACAAGTCATGGATTATGGAAAATTTTCTTACATTGCCTATTGGCAGCAAGGTCTTTAAGGACGAAGATTTCCGTTGTAAGCGACTCACCCTCTTTGTCGCGGAAAAACGTGAGTCTCAAAAAGTTCAATTTTTAAAATTCTACTCTCATGGTGGCTTCGCTTTTGCTGATGCAAGTTGGAGGAACATGCCAGATTGGCAGGGTGCATTCTACCCTGAAGCCACAAGAAGGCCTCTCCTTCAAGCCATGGACTTCGCAAAAAGATATTTTGATGAATGCCTACGGGTAGCAGAACCCGTTGATATTAATGTGATGCTATGGGTAGTCAATGTCGCGGGTTACAAACGAAAGCTGGCCCCCGGAAGAACTCTGCCGCCAAGCCCCTTTGTTTATGATAAAGATATTTGTGCAACAGTGAGGACCGACCCCAAAAATTTGGTATCTGAAAACGCCGTCAGCACTCTATATGATCAGATTATTGAACAGTCCAATCTAGATGTGAAAAAATGGGGCTGGAAAGCACACACGCGGTTATAGAGGAGTGGGCGCCAGTCGTACTTCATTGCCATCGGCTGTAATCGCCATACGGTTTAAATATATGAAGAGACAACCATTCATCCTGGGTTCGTTGCTCAAGAATTTATGGCAATATCACTCCCCTGGACTACCTGGAGATATTCTGCTGGTCCGAAAGATATTCCGCATGATGAAGAAGGCCCACTCATCTCACGATCTTATTGAGGGATTAACGCCGGGCGAGCGAGAATTTTTGTTTACGGCCCATCATCTTTACTGTAGAGCCCCCTTGGTCTATCTAGCAGCAGCAATGCTTTTTTTTGAAACGAGAGATGCCGGAACGCTTATAAACTTCGAAACATTCACGCGTTGGGTCCGGCTGGTTGCAGTTCTTTTAAGATTGGCCAATATAGAAGAGGGGCGATGGGCCGGAACAAAAGAAAAAAATGCACGCCAAAAACCCATTATTGATTATCTTGTGTTCTATGTAGAAGCAAACGAGTCCTTTAAAAAGATTCTTCCTAAACTAAAAAATAATAATGCCGATCCTGATCAATTAGAGACGGGAATTATATGCCTTGATCTAAAAAGCCAGATTTTTTTCGTTCGTGGCGTTCTACGAGGCCGGTTAAGCAACACTCTCTTTGAGATTCTTAAGTTTTTTATGGAGCATGAAGGAGTCGAGTTTTCCATGGCTGATCTTAAGGCCAAGCTCTGGGCGCATAAATCTGATATTAGCGACCAAGCCGTTTCGCGAACAGTTCATAAGCTAAGAAAACTGCTTGGCCGGGCACGCTTTTGCATTGAAGTAGATCGGCAGCCCCGAAGATTCACTTTTTACGGCATACCCCGCGTCTCAAGGGAGAGCTTGGACTCATTAGATAAAGAAAGCGCGTTATTGAACTAGGGATTTGTAGGCTTCATTTTGAACCGGTCACAGCTTGTGACTGGTTCAGAGGTCTTAATGAGAGGTTGAGTTGATTTTTATGCAACCTATTTGCATAATGCTAAGCATATGCACATTGAAGGCGATCTTTCTGCGCGACCAATAAAAACAGCCCGGTCTATTTTGTCGGCAAGCGCAGGAAAGCCCATCAAGGCCCTCTTGGAATATCATGAGTTCATCCATCTTTTTCGCCGGCGTTATCCCTTTAAGATCACTCGTCGCGCATTGCAGCTCTACAGCTCGCCTGGCTACAGGCTTCTTCCGCCGCCGGTTCATAAAGGCGGACACAAGTCTTATTACCTGCACCCCGAACATACGGAGCGCCTGGCCGTCGTTTTGACGTTGCATGAAAAAAACCGCGTTCCCTTTAGAAATATAGCCACGATCCTGCAGAACTTTCCTCCTGAATACTACCGCTTGATTTTAAATGGAACCTTTGAGGCTAAGGACGTGTGGGAATTTCCGGTTTTTTTTAATGATGGCCACACACTGAAGGATTATTTGTTTAAAAAAATAATTGATTATTTGTTGCGTCTGGAAGGGGATGTCTTGTGGCAAGCGGAAAAAAGATTGGATAAGAAGGGTTCAAAAGCCGCGGAAAAGCTGTTGCGCCGGCATCTATCCAGCAAGGTCAAAGAGCTTGCCCAGTGGGTCGCGTCAGCGGGGTTAGACAAGATCGCTCAGAAACCGCCAAGAACCAAAAGTCAAGATATC
The DNA here is from genome assembly GCA_016180815.1 of Elusimicrobiota bacterium. NCBI lineage: Bacteria > Pseudomonadati > Elusimicrobiota > Elusimicrobiota bacterium. Next base: position 80,621 of record JACPAN010000015.1, on the reverse strand, counting down.
ATTGATGAGACGGGCGACCCCGCCGACAGCCCGCTGATTCTTAATATTGCCCAAGAAGGCATGGGAGACAAAATTGCAAAAAATAAGGGGGCGGGCTGAGCATTCAAATTAAATAAAAAATCGCCGGCGGCAACCGGCGACTATACACTTATGTCGAAGCATCAACACAAGCGCATTTCATTTTATAACAAGAGGACCACCTTAGAATTAGGTCCGGTTTTTTCCACCACTGGTTTGTACCACTTATCCTATTGGCGTAGAACCTGCAAACCAGGGCAGCAGACTGCTCGGTACCCCCTTGCTGCGGTTTACACCATTGGCGTCATTCAAATTGTTCGTTTTATTGTGTTATTGCCCCGCCCCCTGCCATCTAAAGCCGGTCTTTTCGCGGTGGAGGGTGGTCAGTCTTCGCTGGCGCGAAGACTGACCACCCTCCACCCACCAGGTCTGTGCAATGGTGTTGTGACCTGGTGCTATCGGCGAAAAGCCCAACATGGCAGGGGGCGGGGCAGGGTTTTTGAGGTTTAAGGAATGGGGGTTGAGGAAGAGATGATTGAAATGGGAAAAGCAAAAGAAAGGGAATCTTCAGGAAATGGGATTCAGGAGGACGGCGGATTAAAAGAAAACAACGATTTAAAGCTGGGCAAGGAAAAGGAACGATTAACCATAACCCCCAAGATGCTGGATTTAATGGGGGTGATGGCGGAACATGACTTTTTAACCATTCATGAAGCCAAGCTGATTTATTCCAATGAAAGCCATGCCTATAAGGTTTTGGCCCAGCTTAAAGACGAGGGCATTCTCCGCGCCTTCGACAGTTACGGCAAGCCCAAACAAGCGTATTGTTTTACGCCGGCCGGATACAAGCTTTTGGAAGGCCATGGAAAACTAAGGGTCCGTTCCCGCTTTGACCCAAGCCAATACAAATCCGTCGTCTTTAATCACAGCATTTCCTGTTCGAGGGTCCGCTTAATACTGTCCAAAAATTCATTGATTACGGACTATATGCCGGAAAGCATGATTTGGGAACAATTCCCCAAGGACAAGAAAGTCCCTGACGGATTGATCCGATTCAAGCGTTCCAAGGAAGATGAGGGTTTTCAGGTAGCCATTGAAGTCGAATTAACCTTAAAGAACAAAGAAAAACTCAAAGAAGCCTTTAGAGAACTCACGCATTGGCGCGGGGTCAAGGCTGCCTGGTATATCTGCAAGGATCAGAACCTGGTTAATTCTTTGAGGGGCTTCTTAATGGATGGACTTGAAGGCCCTTTCCCAGATGTGCCCTTTTTTTATTTCACGACCTTGGACCTTATTGAAAACGGTAAATGGTTGCTTTGGGATGCTCAAGGGGGGAGCTATTGTTTTGGCTCGCAGAACAGAACTTGGTCGCCGGAGGCAGTAGGGCCGGAGCCGGGGAAAGAGAATTCCCCGCAAGAGCCACGGGCCGGAGAAGAAATCGGCAGCGGCCACAGCGCTCATGAAGAACCGGCCGCTGCTGATTTAACGCAAAAAACAGCGGCGCTCCAATCGCAGATTAAAAAAGACGAAGAAGAGGACTACCGGGTTTTTGTAGATAGGGTGATGAAAAAATATCAAGAAAAACAGGCCCGGCTGAGCGTTCCTGACCTAACTCAAAAGCCCCGTACTTTCTTTGAACAAGCTCGGCGGCCCTACATGGAAAACGGCCTTCATGTATTTCTTTGGTTTCTCTGGGGTCAAGCGTGTATGGCGGTGATCGCTACATGGGCTTTGGGGATCGTTGGATTTAAAAGCGGGGTTATTTATCAAAGCGTGCGATCAGCCCATCATTATTACTTGCTCCGCCGCGATGAAGCCACGGCCAAGGCTGTTTGGTGGGGCGCTGTTATTGATTGCGCCGGCCAAAAAACCGCTATTCGTTTAGTGGCCCAGCAACGGGATAATTGTCGTCAATAAAAGCGCAATATGGAAGATAGGACAACGAAGCGGCTTTTAACGGTTGATGAGGCGGCTTCTTATCTGGGCATGACCAAGGGCTCCATTTATCAGCATATTCATGAACGGACCATTCCCTTCGTCAAGGTTGGCCGCGCCGTGCGTTTTGATTTGGAAAGAATCGACTGCTGGATTAAGGAGCAGAGCGTTGAACCATTTGATTATGAAAGCTCTCGCAGGAGGTAAAATCTAGCTATGGCGGTTTACAGAAAGTGGAATAAGACCGGCGGTTGTTGGGATTTTTACATTGATTACGTTTTTAACGGCAGGAGAATTCGCGAAAAAGCCGGACCCAATAAAACTGTGGCCCAGAAAATTTTGAAAAAGCGCATTGTTGAGATAGCGGAGGGCCGGTTTTTGGGCAAGGTCAAAGAGGCGCGTATTCCGTTAGCGGAAATGATCGCTTTATATATAGAAAATCATGCCAAGCCCAACAAGCGTTCGTGGCGCGATGATGAGATTATCTTGAATAAGCTCATGGGGCATTTTGGAAACTGCTTTCTTGACGAAATAACGCCGCTTAAAATCGAGGGGTACAAAGCCGTCCGGCGCACGGAGGTTTCCGGCGCACGTGTCAACCGCGAACTTTCCGTTTTAAAAACTATGTATTCGAGGGCTGTGGTTTGGGGCAAGGCCAAGGAAAATCCGGTCAGGGCGGTTCCGTTTTTTAAGGAAAACAATATGCGAACCAGATTTTTGGAAGCAGGGGACATTGCCTCTTTGGTTTCGTGCTCCTGCGAGTGGTTGCGCCCCATTGTTATCTGCGCGATTCATTCGGGCATGAGATTGGGAGAGATATTGAATCTGGCCTGGGACGACGTGGATTTTAAAAATGGGCTCATTTTCGTGCGGGACAGCAAAAACAAGGGGGCCAGGGTTATTCCCATGAGCCTTCCGCTCATGCGAATTCTGCGGGCGGTTGTAAAACAACCGGACTCACCCTATGTGTTTGTCAGCGGCAAGGGAAAAAAAGAGAGCCGTTTTGGTAGGATTAGGACGCAGTTTGAGAAGGCCCTCAAGCTCTCCGGCATCCGGGATTTTCGATTTCACGATTTAAGGCATACGTTCGCATCGCAACTCGTGATGCGCGGTATCGATCTTTCCACGATCGGGGAGCTTCTGGGACACAAAAGCGGTTTTCGAATGACTCAGCGTTACGCGCATCTTTCGCCGGAGCATAAGGCGCGCGCCGTTCGGGTTTTAGACAGCCTGGGAGGCTTAGGGAATGTTGAAATTACTTCTCAAAAAGACACCCTAATGCCACCTGGAGCAAAAAGCGCTAGTGACGGGAGCGGAAAAGATTTAGAAAATCCCCTGGAAATCAGGGGGTTTAGCAGTTTCGGCCAGGTGGCAGAGCGGCTAAATGCACCGGTCTGTAAAACCGGCGGGCCATGCCCTACGGAGGTTCGAATCCTCTCCTGGCCACCACCCTTTTCCTTGTTAAAATAAGAATGATTGTGAATTCCCGCCCTCCTTCTTTTTCGGGATGAGCGCGGGGGTGCACAGGGTTCGACGGGAGCGGATCCTACGCAACTTCAGGTCCTAGTTGGCCGAGGCTAGGTAAAAATCGGCCAAAACTGTACCTGCCGATAACGTCGGGTACGCTTGGGCTGCCGCTTAAACCGCGGTTCAGCCTGCGCTCCCCGGGTAACGCCTTCTAGCCCGGTCAGAGCGTCATTTAGAAGGCTAGGGAATCGGTGAGTCAAGCAGCCTCCGGCCGCTTCCGACAACATAAGGCGCCTTCGCGGTCAACCCCGTTCCCAGGGGGGTCGCGAAGTATAACTGGGGACTAAACCTGTAAATGTTGCGGGGTGAGGCTTTCGGACGCCGGTTCGATTCCGGCCACCTCCACTGTTTTAAAACGAAAAACCGATATTGGCCGTAAATGAGGCCAGGGAATGCCTGATGCGGGTGCCCAGGGAAACGTCGGCGTTGTCGCCCAACGGCCGCTCCAAGATCAGTTCGCCGGAAGGGATTCGGCGGCGGGCCTGTTGATCCGGAAATTCATAAAAATCCAAAGCGGCATGGCCGGCGGCCCGCCAGCCGTCGGGAAGAGGCGCCGCAAGCCCAAGCCCGGCCGTTGTTTTACTGTAGCTGAAGAGAGGGCGTTCCTGGAACGTCATTTTTTTCCATTCGACTCGCGGAGTGATCCGGGAAATAAGGCGTTGTTCCGGATGCCAGTCCCAGGCCGCCCGGAAACTGTTGCCGCGATGAGAAAAGAAACCGTCCTTATCGTCTTTTTCTTTCCAGCTCAGCGCCCAGGAAACTTTGTGGTCCGGGCGAATGAAGTGGCTGTTGCGCCACTCTAATTCCCAGAAGGAAAAATCGATATTGTCGTCCCGGTCTTCAGCCAGTTGCTTTGTGTCGCGCTGGCCGCCGCTGATTAAAACATGAGAGTTGTTCCAATGAGCGAAGCCGGGCTTCCATCCGGCCGAAGCGCGCCCTTCTTGCTTGAACTTTAGGCGTTCTCCGGCCCAATGGCGCTCGGATAAAACGCGCCCGGAAAAGTTGAACGGCCCGTGTTCAAGAGACCGCCCCAATGTCAGGCCCAATTTGCTTTCGTCGCGGTCGTTGGAGAAATCGTAGCGTTTGACGGCAACAGCGCCTTCCCAGCCGTTCATGTCTTCGACGAAAAATCGGCCGCCGCCTTCCCGCCAATTGCGGGCGGCCGCCGCGCGGAATAATTTTTGGCTGAAGGCGACGCCGGTTCCCCATTTCAGCGTTCGTCCGGCCCAAGCGGATTTACGCCAAGCATCCAGTTCCAACCGGCCGGCGACGAAATCGTTTGTTCGCGACACATACTCCCGTTGTCTACGTTCGGCCGTTAAGCGGAGTTTGGCTTTATCGTCGCCTTGAGCAAAACTGAAGCGGTTTCTCCAGAACGAAAATTCGTCGCCGTCTTCCTCTTCGTTAAGAACAGCGGCTAGGCTGGAGCGCCCGGTTTCGCCCAGGAGATTGATTTCAGTGGCCGTCGATGGGCGGGCGATGAAAACTAGGGCGACGAATAAAAGCCCGATGGGTCGCATCAGGCATTGGCCCTGGAAAGGGGCTGTTGTTGGATTTTAAGCGGGATGCTTTTTAAGCTCGTGCCGTTGACTAAAATTTCAATGGCATGGGCGCCGATTTTTTCAAAGCGAGTGTTGAAAAAGTTCAAGGCAATGGGTACGGATTGTTTAACGCCCGGGCCCAGATTCGGCGCGCGTTCCACATTGATGCCGCTGGAGAGATTGACGATTTTCCGGCCGTCTTCATCGATAATCATGATTTCAAGGCGATGTTCCCGGCCGGTTTCAGCCGGGGTCATCAGAAAACGCATGACCAGCGTCATGCGCGGTAAGGTGACCGGGGACTCTTTGACCCAGATGGTATCGAAAGCGCCGCCTAAAACATAAAGCTTGCCGCCCGTCACTTCCGCCGAATCCGCGAGAAAAGCGAAATCAAGTTCCATAAATTTCCCCTCGTCGGCCGATCTGCTTCGGAGAGGGAGGGATTCGAACCCTCGATACGCCTTTACGACGTATAACGGCTTAGCAAGCCGCCGCCATCAACCGCTCGGCCACCTCTCCAGATCAGCTAGAATTTAGTATCAATTCTACCTATTTGACGTCAAAGCGGGGAAAATTCGATGCGCGTATTTTTTAGACGGAAAAAAACATGAGCGACGGCGCTGCGGGTATTTTTATTGTCGTCTTGCGCCGGCGTCCCCGTGTCCGGGCGCAAGCGCGGCGTTAGGTTTTAGTGGAAGGGTGGCCGAGCGGTTGATGGCGCCGGTCTTGAAAACCGGTAGGGTGTAACAGCCCTCGTGGGTTCGAATCCCACCCCTTCCGAATCGCAGTTATTTTTGTTGTTGTTTGAGCCAGTCCAGCCAAGCCGTTTGCAGGGCTTGCGCATCCTTGTACCGATAGGCCGACCAGAAGGCTTTTGTTTCCGATTCACCCGAGCGTAATTTGTCGCAGAACACTTTAAAAGGGAGCTTTCCCCGGTTGAATAGGAAGCGGCCGATGGAATAAGCCTGAACGTACCAGTCCCCGGCCTCTTTGCTGGAGGCGCTTTCTTTGGGCTCGGAACCCATGAACGCTCCCAGCGCCTGGGGGGTCCAAGAATTTTTTCTTTTCATATAGGACAGCCAGGGCGCGTTTTTTTCATCCGCGCCAGCCAAATCTTCCATGAGCATGGCAATGCCTTCTTCCAACCAGCGCGGGGCATCCGAATTTTTTTCCCGGAAAAACCCGGTGAACAGCAGGTGGGTCATTTCATGGACCGCCGTTTGAAAAAAGACTTCTTGATCTTTGTCTTCGTAAAGCACGACGGTTCTGGTTTGATAGCGGGAAACGCCTTTGGACCAGGACGGCGGCTTGAATTCACCGGCCTTATAACTCGCTTCGGTTTGATACAGGTAAACATTAATTTTTTCTTTGCCGATCCAGGGAGCCAAAAGCCCCAGGTGCAGGCGGAGTTTTCCATGAAGGCGTTCGAATCCAATGCTTAGTCCCGACGGCAGGGCCCGGCCTTCATAGAAGAATTTGAAATGAGGCGTTTCCGATTGCCGCCATTGGGTTTGGAGGGTTTGCGTTTGCGCAAAAGCCGGCGTCGCCAGAAAAAAAGCCGCCGCTGCGAGAAAATACGGCCGGACCAATTTCATATCCCTAACTTATAAAATCCTATACCTGATAGGCATACACATACCGTGACCCATTTTTACATGAACGGCAATAGGATGTTTGACGTCGTCGTTGTGGGCGCCGGCGTTATCGGCACGGCGATCGCCAGAGAATTGGCGCTTCAGCGCCCGAAATGGGCCGTTGCCGTTCTTGAAAAAGAGCCCGGACCGGCGCGCCACACCAGCGGCCGAAATTCGGGTGTGGTGCATGCCGGGTTCAATCAAAAGCCCGGAACATTCAAAGCCAAGCTATGCGTGGAGGGGAATCGCCGCTTGCGCGCGCTGGGCGCCCAGGGGAAAGTTCCTTTGCAGGTCTTAGGAACGTTGGTGGTGGCCGCGGAGCAACGGGAGATCGCCGTTCTTGAAGAGCTCTTGAAACGGGGACAGGACAACGGGGTGGAGGGGCTTCGGCTGCTAAGCGGGTCCGAATTGCGCGCGCTGGAACCCAACGCATTGGGCATCGCCGCCCTTCATGCGCCCACCGGAGGCATTGTGGACAGCGGCGCGTTGGTTCGGCGGTTGGCAGCCGAGGCAACCGAGGCGGGCGTGCGGTTTTTTTATGAGCATAAAATCACGAGTCTTGAAGAAACCGGAAAAGGTTATGAAGCCGCAGTGTATTCTCCATCGGGCGCGACCCGCGTGCGTTCAAAAATTCTTATCAATGCGGCCGGGTTGTACGCGGATGTCATCGCCCGCCAGTTGGGCGTGGGCGCGGGTTACGCCATTATTCCGTTTCGAGGAGAGTACTATAAGATTCGGCCGGAAAAAGCGGGTTGCGTCCGTTCCATGATTTACCCGGCGCCGGATACGCGCTATCCTTTTCTCGGCGTTCATTGGACAAAAAAAATAGACGGCGGCTTGGCCGTCGGCCCCAACGCCGTGCTGGCGTTCGGCCGTGAATCCTACCGCGCGACGGATATTCATGTCGGCGAAACATTGGCCATGGTGGCAACCGCGCCTTTTTGGCGCATGTTGGGCAACCCCGAGTTCCGGCAGGCCGCCCGCAGGCAAATGGCCGTTTCGTTGTCACGGCGGCGTTTTTTTCAAGAAGCGGCCAGGCTGGTGAAGGGTTGCCGGATGGATGATTTGATTCCGGGTTCCGCCGGAAACCGGGCCCAACTCGTTAATCGCCAGGGCGAATTGGTGGACGATATTGTCGTGGAAACCCGGGGCGCGTCCGTGCATATTTTAAACGCGGTTTCTCCGGGGATGACGTCATCGCTTCCTTTTGCCGAGCATATCGCTCGGACCGCAGCGGCTTTTGCAGCGTGAGGCGCTCGGCATTTGTCCGGATAGCGGCCGGCCTCTTGTTGGGCCCCGGCGTCGCAGCAGCTTCGGAGGTCGTTCTTTCCACATCAGCCGTGCCTTTTGAAGCCGGCGTTTTGGTTCATGATGAGAAACAGGGTCGCGTCTATTTTTGGGACGGGTTTAATTTATCCCGCGGGTCGCAGAGCGTCAGCGGCCAATCGTTGGTTTATGACGCTAATTCGGGCGTTGCCGTGGCCACGGGCTCCGTTGTTTTTGACGATCCAAACATCGTGTTAAGGGGGGAATACTTGGAGGCCTATATTTCTTCGGAAACAGCCCATTGGCCCTCCGGCGTGCGCGGCGTTTTTAAGCAATCACCTTGGCGCTTCCAGGCCAAGGACCTTCGGGGAACCACAGAAAAGTATTATGTGCGCCGCGTCCGATTCACCTCGTGCGACAAACTCGATCCTGACTATCATATCTGGGCCTGGAAAGGGACGATCCGGCCCGGGCGCAAAGCCGCATTTCAACATGCGGTTTTTCACATCGGCCCGGTGCCTTTTTGGTATTGGCCGTATTACACGAAGTCCTTGACCCAGAAAGCGCGGCCCACGCTGTATTTAAACCCCGGGCAAAACGGCCGCGACGGGCAATTTCTGCGTTCCGTGATCGCGTTCCCGCTGGCCGGGGACAAGCTTTATCTGCGGACTCATGTCGATTATTTCGGCAAATTGGGCATCGGCGGCGGTCCGGAGTTTCTTTTTCGTGAGTCGGAGAGCAGAAAAGGCTCCCTGTACCTTTACACGATTAGGGAGCCCAGCGGCTTGCGTCAATGGGATGCGCGCGGCGACGGTTATTATGAAATCGTGCCCGGCTTGTCTACGCAAGGCACGTTTCGGTATCAGCGGGATCCGGCCTTCAATAATCTTTATAACAAGGACAACCCCGAGCGCGTCATGCCCGCGCTGAATTCCTCAATGGCCGTGAGCTGGAGCCGAAGAAATTTTCAAATTCGTTCTTTCTACAGCGATATCTGGGGGTTTGATCAAAAGGAAGGGCGTTTCCGCAGCACGACGCAGACTTTGCCCGGGTTGGAGGGAGTTTTACATCCGCAGCCTTTGGCCGGCGGGCTTCTTTTTATTCAGGGCAATACAACGCTGGCGCGCATGCGTTCGCGAAGCAGTTTTGAAGAACTGCCTTTTGATCGTTGGCAGGATACGGGCTCGGCCAGCGTTTTTCGTCCCTGGGGGATGCCGTTTGTTTCGTTCATCAACGGAACCATCGGCGCGTTTTTCGATCACAGTTATCAGAGCGCGCTTTCGCTCACTGATTTGCGTTCGACCAAGCAAAGCGGCTACGGCGGCAATGCCAGCTTGCGCATGGCTCCGCATGACATCCTCGACCTTTCGTTTACGTACACGCACCGGCTGCGTTCGGAAAAAGACAGCCTAAGACAGGATACCCAGGCCGCCGACCGGGGCGTGGCTCAGAAAAAACTTGACGCCCAGCAAATGAGCCGCCTGCCTTTTTGGAACGCCAATATTTACGCGCGAACCGGCTATAACTTTCCCACGATCCCGGGAACAAAATTGATCCATTGGACCCAGAACCTTGATCCTGTGTGGGGGACATTGTCGCTGTCGCCGTTGATCGGTTCGAGCTGGAACCTAGGCACGACTTACGAAGTGTTCAACAGAAAATACACGCACACGGTCACCTTGACCCAGGCCGCCGGCCGTCAAATGGTGACGGGGAATTTTCAATGGGCCAATTCGGATCCCAGGATTGTGATGCCGGCCGTCACCGCGAATCTATCATTGCCGTTATTTCATATTTTTAAGGTGACCTGGAGGGGCATCTACGTGTCTAAAATCGTATCCGGGCTTTCCGCCAGACGGGAAACGCTCAAAACGTTCGAGAAAGAGTTCGTCATTGTTCCCGGGTTTCACGATTTTTTTCTCACCCTCGTTTTCCGCCACCGCAAGGATGTCCGGGAATTTTTCTTCACCATCAGGCTCAGGCTGGCCCAACAGACCGAGCAGAAACTTTTGAAACAGCTTAATGAGCAGGAGTTTTTCCCCTGGCGTCCGCCCACCGAGTAGCCTGATCGAAAGTTCCGGTTGCGCGTTCGCCGTTATCCAGGTACCTTAGTAGTAGGCCCGACTTCATGAAACATAAAAATCGCCGCTGGATGGCGCCTTTTATCATTGCCGGGGTGGCCGGTTATTTTGCCGTGACGTATTCGGCGTTCCGGCATATTATTGACGTGCCCAGCATTCATTTGTGGCAGCTGCCCTTATGCTTGGCCGTGGCCACCGCCGTTGGCATTGAGATCGGGTATTTGTTCGTGGCCTTGTCCACCATCGCGGGCGCGGGAGTGGTTCTGGGGCTGGCCAAAAAAGCCGCGGCCATATGGGTCGGGGGCGAAATCGTGGCGGCGTGGATTTTAATCATGCTATGCGCCCGTTTCTCTAAGCGGGATCACAAGGCGCTGTTAGCCGCGGCCATGGAAACGGACAAGGCGCAGCGCGCCTTGGCGGAGCTGCACCGGGAGACCGCTTCTTATAAGGCCCGCATCGCCCACGTGGAGGCGCAGACCGAGCTTCGCCGCCGTCTCGCCCAAGGGGTGGCCATGATCGGGCGAAGTTTGAATCCGGCTGAAATTCAACAGGGCCTCAAGGAGGCGGTCAAGCTGAATTATTCGGGCATGGACGTTGAAGTCGCTTGGTTTCACCCGTCGAGCGAGGCCGGCATGGACCCGTTTGAGCTTTGGATGCGCGATCATAACCGGTTTTTATTGGTGACGGACACAAGAAAGGACGAGCGCTTTCGCGCTTATTTTGAGCGCGGGTTTCTTTATGATTACCGGTCCTTGGCCATGGTGCCCATCAAGGAGCACGCGTCCGGCGGCCGCACCGGGGTGTTGAAGCTTCAATCGCGCCAGCCCGGGGCGTTGAGTCAAGAGGACGTGCGCGTCTTGGATTTGTACGCGCTGTTGGTTAATTTGGGTCTGGAAAACGCCTCGCTCGTTCAAAAAATCGAAGAATTGGCGGTTAAAGACACCTTGACCGGGGTTTATACGCGCAAGGTGTTTGATGAACGGCTTCTTCAGGAATGCGCGCAAGCCAGCCGGTACAATTTATCCTTGACCATGGCCTTGGTGGATATCGATCATTTTAAATCGGTCAACGATCGTTACGGGCACCAAGCCGGGGATCAGCTGCTGGTGTTGATCAGCGGACTGTTGAAGACTTTGGTTCGCGACGTGGATTTCGTGGCGCGCTACGGCGGCGAGGAATTCGTCGTGCTTTTTCCGGAGACCGGCAAAGAACAGGCGGCGCAAACCATGGATATGATCCGCCAAAAAGTCGAAGCTCAGGAATTCAGGCCCAACGGATCCTCCGTTTTAAAGGCCACAATTTCCGTAGGCGTGGCCGGCTTCCCCGAGGAAACGACCAGTCCTCATCAGTTATTGCGCGCCGCGGACGAGCGTCTCTATATGGCCAAAGGGGTCGGCCGCAACCGGGTGGTCAGCTACTAGTGCGCTAGGAATATGGGCATTTTTTTATTGGCCGCCGCGCAATTGGGATTTTTAACCTTGGCCCCTTTGGGGCTGTACGCGCTGCCTAGGCGCAGCCAATCGTTTTTTTTATGGCTTGTTTTTCTTTGGGGAGGCTTTGGGGCGCTGGCCGTGGCTTTTTGGTTTGTCGGCCGCTCCGCCGGCGGCGAAGGAATCAACCCCAAAATCTGGCTGGGCGCGGCCGCCTGCCTGGCTTTGTTTGAGTCCTTATATCACCGCCGGTTTTTTTCAGGCGCAACCGTGGCCGAGATGATCAGTCGTCAGGACGAATTGCATGCGATTCAGGCGCAATTAGCCGGATCGCGCGAGGAAATCGGGCGGTTGAAAAATAAGCTTCAGTCCGGCGAGTCGCGCTTGAATGAAAGCTTCAAGTTTTATGCGACGGTGCGCGAGCTGGCCGAATGCGTGGATTTTGAGCACATGAAAAAGGTTTTGGAGCGCGATCTTCGACAGACGATGCCGCGCCTCATCGGCTTCGCCATTTTCGTTTATCAGGAAAAAGCCCGCCGCCTGGAGCCTCAGATTCAGCACCGGCTCTGGCTCAATCCCGAATGGGCCTCTCGCGCGCTGCTGGGGCGGGCTAAAGCCGACGCCAATACTTTTTTTGATCAAGACGACGCCGGGCGGGACTTGGTCGTTTCTCCGATCAGCGTAGGCAAAAATTTGTTGGGATTTTTTGTGGGCGCGCTTGAAGCCGGCGCCGTGCACGGGGCCGAGCGTCAGGAGATTCAGGATTACATGAGCACGTTGGCCGAGGAGCTTAAATTCGGCATGCTCAAAGCGATGAGCTTTTCCAAGGTCGAGGAGCTTTCACGCACCGACGGTTTGACCGGGCTGTTTCGCAGAGGCGTGTTCGATTTGACGCTGGAGGAGGAGTTCTTGCGGGCAAAGACGTTCAAGACGAATTTGGGGTTGATGATTTTAGACGTCGATCATTTTAAAAGCTTTAACGACAAATGGGGGCATCCCTTCGGCGACATCGTGCTGCGCAAAGTGGCCCATATCATCAAAGAGGGAGTTTATGAAACTGATTTTGTCGCGCGCTACGGCGGCGAGGAATTCGCTATTTTGTTGCCCCGCGCCAACGAGGACGGGGCCGCTCGCAAGGCCGAGCAAATCAGGCGCCGTCTTGAAGAAGAATCGTTTTATAACGAGGATAAAAAAATGGATATTCGCGCGACCATTTCCATTGGGGTGGCGTTTTTTCCCAGGGACGCCCAGGACGGCGCGGGTCTGCTGCGCGCCGCGGATGAAGCCTTGTATTATTCCAAGCAAATGGGCCGAAACCGCGTCACGTCCCGCTCGCACATGTCTTCCTAAGGGCCTTGTTCAATTGTTAAAATAACGTTGATGACACAAGAGGCGACGCTGGTTTTAATTAAGCCGGACGGGCTTAAAAAATCGTTGACCGGGAATATCCTGACCAAGCTTTCCGAGGCTAAATTAATCATCGCCGCAGCCAAAGTCGTGCGCCCGAGCCGCGAACTGGCCGAGGACCATTACCGTCATTTAAAAGACAAGCCGTTTTTTGGAGAAATCATTAGTTACATTCAGGGCAAAGTGCACGGCCATCCTTACGACCGCGTGCTGGCCTTTGTTTATGTCGGGGACAATGCGATCGAAAAGGTGAGAAAAATCGTCGGGGCCACAAACCCCGAAGAAGCCGAACCCACCAGCATCCGCGGCGCTTACGGCCGCATTTTGACTTCGGGTATTTTTGAAAACGTTATTCATGCCTCCTCGGACTCCAAAGACGCGGAGAGGGAAATCAAGCTTTGGTTCAAACCGGAAGATTTGGCGATGGACCTGTACCCGACCAAAAACGCCGTCAATAACGGCCACTCCGGCCGCGCCTGGGCTTAAACTTAAACCAGAGCGCCTTTTATTTTTTTGGGACTTTCGGCCCACCTTTTATAGGGACCTAAGACTCACGCCCAAGCGCGGATCAATTCCTAAACTGTCTTGTACATGCGACCCTGGACAAAAATCCGGGGATGGTTTAAGCTCGCTTTATGCGCGGCGGGTTTTCTCCTTCCCGGATGCGGCACTATTTCTACTTACCAAACAGGCAAAACCGTTCCCAAGGGGAAATTTTCTTTCGGCATGGGGACGGCGGCCGGATTATTCAGAACCAAGTCCCACATGGTCGGATTTCCATTGGAATTAGGTTATGGAATGGCCGAAGTCTTTGCGGGTTACGGCCTTTTTGATTTTTTGGATTTCCAGGTTAAAATGGCCGCGGCTACGCCCATGAAGGCGGACAACGAATCCGACGATCTGGCTAAGTTTTTAAAGGGCGGGAAAGCTTCCGGCGGGGGCTCGGTCCGGCTGGCTATGGCTCAGGAACGATGGGGGTTTCCGCTGTCTGTAGCCGTTGGATCAGGTTATTATGTCGGCTCCATGACCGAAAGCCGGACCGACTTTAAAACAAACGCGGAGACGTTTCGCCGATGGACGGAAATACGGGATCAAGTTTTTTTCGTGAACGTGTCCAAAGATGTTTTTTCTTGGTTGACGCCATACGGCGCGTATAAGCTGTATCGACGCCTAACCTTCAATCGCACCTGGGTTTACGGGGTGCCGACGGCCGCCGAAGCCATTAACGATACGCTGCAGGGTTATGGGGCCGGCGTGAGCTTCAACGTCGGCCGTCACAAAAATACGCATATCATGCTTGAGGCCAACGCCATCAAAGATACCGACGAACCCGCGCGTCATTATCAAAAGCAGGCCGGCCTGGGCATGAGCGTTGAGTTTTAGAATCCTTCCTTAAGTAAAATTTCCTGGTGAGCGCTTTTCGGACGCCGTTGTTTATTGCTCTTTTATTGTTTGAGCCGAGATGGTTTGACGGGAAACAGCCGCCGACGATTGTTTCGGACGGACGGCATGCTTTTATTGAGGCCCGCGTTCTTGAGACCTTGGGACGGGGGTGGTTTATCGAAACCGCGGCCATTGACGAACAGCCCCTGGTCAGGCGTTTGTATTGCCGTTTTTCGGATCCGGTGCATCCCGATCTTGTGAATTTGGTTGCCGGCGCACAGTTTTTGGCTTGGGGGCGCATCGCTGCGCCTTCTGCCGAAGCCTTGCCCGGCGCCGACGGGTGGAATCATTATCTACAGCGCCTGGGCGCCTCCGGCAGCTTCAACGTTGACGACGCGCGCGATCTTAAAATAATCCGCGGCGCCCGGGGCGCGGGTTCCCGGCTGGAATCCCTTCGATTGCGCCTGGCTGTTCGCTTGAAAGAGGCCTTTCCTGATGCTTCCGTGCGCGGCTTGATCGGCGGCCTTGTGCTGGGGGAAAAACGGCTGCTGGAGGCTTCGCTGGAGAAAAAATTCGCCGCTGCCGGCGTCATGCATTTATTGGTGGCCAGCGGCCTGCATGTGGCGCTTTGTTCCGGATTTTTATTTTTTCTGGCAAGGAAACTATGGGGGCTGCCCCGTTTAGTCGCGGCGGCCATGGTTGTTGCGGGAACCTGGGCGTTCGCTTTTTTTCTGGGTGCGAGTCCTCCGGTGCTGCGCGCGGCGTTAATGGCCAGTTTTTTATGGACGGGCCCTTTTTTTAAGCGCGAGACGACCCCGCTGGCCCGGTTGTTCTTGGCCGTTTTTCTTTTGCTGGCCTGGGATCCCGGTCTTTTCCGCGACGCGGGTTTTTTATTGTCCGCGTTCAGCACATTCGGGCTTATTTATGGGTGGCAGATTTGGGGACGCTCCCTGGAACAGCGTTTTAAAAATCGTTGGGCGCGTCCGTTTGTCGCGGCCGCGGCCGCGACATTGTTTGCTTGGTACAGCATTCTGCCTCTGTCCGCCGCGTTTTTTCATGAAATTTCTTTGATTGCCCCGTTGAGCAATGCCGTTTTGGTTCCTTTCTCCAGCCTGCTTTTGGGGTTGGGCGCCGCGGATTTGGGTCTGATGGAATGGTCGCCTTTCGGCCGCGAGGCGGCCCGCTGGGCGACGACGTTCGCAGCGCAACGGTTTATTGATTTGGCGCATTTTTTCGGTTCCTGGCCGGCGGCCTCGTTCGCCGCGCGTTCCTGGGGCTGGACCGCGATGGCAGCCTGGTCGTTG
Source organism: Elusimicrobiota bacterium (assembly GCA_016180815.1). Classification (NCBI taxonomy): domain Bacteria; kingdom Pseudomonadati; phylum Elusimicrobiota; species Elusimicrobiota bacterium. The sequence continues at coordinate 65,095 of JACPAN010000015.1, read as the reverse complement.
GTTTTTTTCTTGCGTAGGAATTTGCGCTGGAACGCGGCCGTTGTGGCCGCGGCCCTGGCGTTGTTGGGCTTCGACGGCCTTTGTCGTTTATGGGCATCGCCGCGCTTGTATTTATTTTCAAACGGCGAGGGATTCGCGGCCGCTTATCTGGAGAAGGCGTATGGGGGCGGTTTTTGCCTGGCGGATTCGCAAATCAGCGGCGACCCCGCTTTGTTGTCCGCGTCTTGGCGCGCTTTTTTAAAATCGCGCGGGCATTCAGGCTCAGGGGATGCGTGTTTGTCCGGATCGACAGGCGGCGGAAATTTTGTTCCTTCGGGAGCTTTTTCGGGCGTGAACCGGCAGATGGCGATTTCCTGCGGCCGGGAATTTTTGGCCTTTCCCTTGAGCCCGTATCCTATAATTCCCGATGACCGTCCGGCGCGATTAATCGAATGCCGGGGCGGACGCCTGGTGCAAAAAGCAATTTGACGGAGGTTTGTCCGGTTGATCCTGATTTTTTATAACCACAGAAAACCGCTTGTTCGCAAGGTGCTCCCGGAGCTACAATCGTTCCTGGAGAAAAGGCGCCGCGCCACGCGGCTAATCGAATCCCGAGAGTTGAAACCGATTCAAGCCGCGAGCGGCGGCAAGCGCGTTTCGTCGCGGGCGCCGGCTCAACTGGCGATCTCTTTAGGCGGCGACGGCACGCTTTTGGCCGCCGCTCGCGAAGTGTTCCCCGGGCGTATCCCGATGATGGGCATCAATCTGGGCGGATTGGGTTTTTTGTCCGCCGCCGATCATACGGATTGGAGAGAAAACTTGGAGCTGGCCCTTGAGGAGCGCCTGCCCAAAGAAGAACGGATGGTTCTTGACGTTGAATTGAACCTTGGCCGCCGGCAGTTTCACCGCATTGCCATCAACGATTGCGTTATTCGTTCCGGTCGCAACCCCCGCATGCTGGAGATGGAAATTTCTTCTGATCGCCACGGCTATTTGGCCCGGGTTCACGGCGACGGCTTAATCGGCGCCACGCCCACGGGCTCCTCGGCCTATGCGTTGGCCGCCGGCGGCCCGCTCGTTGATCCCCAGGTGCCCGCTTTTTTGGTGGTTCCTTTGGCTTCGCACAGCCTGACCCAGCGCCCCCTGTTGATTGATTCCGCGCAGGCGTTGACCGTCAAACTTTGCCCTTATCGGGGGGAAGCATCCCGAGCGGCGGTGGTCTTGGACGGCCAGCTTTCCCAGGAAATGGCGGACGGCGATTGGGTCATTTTACGCCGGCACCACGCTTCGTTTATTTTGCTTCGAAGCCGTAAACACACGTATTTTGATTTTTTGCGTGAAAAACTGCACTGGGCCGCTTAACATTCATGATTGAAGAACTGACGATTAAAAACCTGGGCATTATCGACACGCTTTCCATCGAATTGACTTCCGGTTTGAACGTCATCACGGGCGAAACCGGGGCCGGGAAATCCCTTTTATTGAAATCGATCCGTTTTCTTTTCGGCGACGGCCCGGCGCCCGCTGATCTCGTCCGGCGGGGCGAGCGTTGCCTTGAAGTTGCGGCGCGCTGCCTTGTGAACCGGCGGAGTTCGCCGCGCCTTGCGGCCGAGCTTGCCGAAAAAGGCGTTGACGTCGAAGACGGCGTATTGACCATTAAGCGGGTTTTTGAGGCGGATTCCGGAAGAAGCCGGGCGTTTCTGCAGGATATGCCGGCGGCTTTGTCGAGCCTTAAGCGTTTGGGTCAAGCCATTCTGGAAGTTCATGGGCAAGGTGAAAGCGCGTCTCTTTATGACCCCTCGTTCGCCCAAGCCTTTTTGGATCATTGGGGGCGTTACGACAAATTTTTGTCCGCTTACGCGGAGGCCTTTGATGCCTGGCGGGAAGCGCTGGGCGAACTCGAACAACATCGGGATTTCGTCGGCCGGAATTTGCCCGGTCTGGAGCTGATCGAGCATCATTTGAAGGAGCTGCAGGAGATCGATTTTGACCCCAAAACGTTGGCTGCGCTGACGGACGATCTCCCTTTATGGGTTGCCAAGGGCGAGGTCGCCGAGCAGATGGCCGGCCTGATGGACAGCCTTGAGAATCCCGACGCCGACGCCGTTCAAGCGTTGTCCCGGGCCGCTTTGCTGGCCGAGCGTTTGAGGTCCCGATTGGGCGAGCGTAACGACGTCGTTTTGCTGGCCGAGCGTTTGGCTCAGGCCCGCGAAGCTGCCGGTGAGGCGCTCCGTTTTGCCGAACAAATACGGCATTCATTGGAGTTTGATCCGGCGCGTCTGGATGAATTGTTGGGGTTGAAAGCGAAAATCGATAGGCTTTTAGCCAAACATCGTTTAAGTCGGACGGAAGAGTTGTCTTCGTTGAAAATAAAATTCGCCCAGGACCGGCAGCGGCTGGCCAATGCCGCGGCCGAGGAAGCCCGTTTAGCCGAGGAAGCCGCTCGCTTGGAGCGCGCTGCCCGCAAGGAGGCGGAGGCTCTTTCGCTGCAGAGATCGGCAGCAGCCAAGGATCTCAGCCAAAAAGCGACCAAAGAAGTCCGCCTGCTGGGTTTGGAACAGGCGACAATCGAATTTGAGAGCGTGCCCGTGGAAACGCTGGGTTCTCAAGGCGCGGATCATATTGTTTGCCATTTTTCGCCCAATCCGGGGGAAGGTAAAAAAGAGCTTCGCCGGATCGCTTCGGGAGGGGAGTCGTCCCGCGTGGCGCTGGCTCTTAAAAGTTTAAATATGAATAAAGGCCGCCGGGCCGAGGTCCCCTGGGTTCTCTTGCTCGATGAAGTGGAACAGGGGCTATCGAGCCAGGTCGCGGCTTTGGTCGCCCAGCGGCTTCAGTCGCTGGCCGCCGAGCATCAAATCATTGCCGTAACGCATTCGCCCATGCTGGCCGGACGCGCTAAAACGCTTTTTCGCGTGGGCAAGCGCACGGCGGGCGGCCGAACGACGGCGGATTTGCGCCGGCTTGAGGGTGCCGGAGACATCAAAACCGAAATGATGAGGCTTTTGGGCGCTGTGTCCGCAAAAGAAAGGGGGGTATTGGAGGCTTATGTCAATCAATTGCTTGAATTACCGCAACATATTGCGTCTTAGCGTTGTTTTTGCCGCTTGCGTGTTCGTTCAGACGGCTACGGCATCGGCCCAGGCCCGCGCGTTGCGCGAGGCCGGGCATTTCGGCGTTATTTTGGGGGCGCCCACCGGTATGACCATTGATTTTCATGCGGACCGGGCTAATCGTATTTTTGTCGACGCGGGAGCTTGGTCCGATGATCTAAGCGTCAATGCCGGGTGGCAGCATCGTTTCCCCGGACTAGCGACCCTTAAAGACCAGCGTGTTTCTTTGGCCAGCCATTTGGGCGCCGCCGTCCATTTTCGTTTCGACAAAAAAACGGTTTTCGGAGTCGGTCCTGTGTTGGCGCAGGAACTTGTTATTCAAGATTCCCCGTTTTCTTTTTTTGTCCGTTTGATTCCATTAATCCGGATGGCGCCGTCTGTTGGTTATAACCTGAGTTTTACGGCAGGAGCGGTTTTTTCTTTTTAATCGCCGGTTTTTAATAAAAACAGCGGTCCCATTCAAAAAATGGGACTTTGGACTTTTAGGGTATTGACATATTCCGAACAAGTTGATTAAATTGCATCAACGCTGGAGGTGGTCAAATAAAAATGAGTACCCCTGATAATCAGCCGTGCGAAAACGTGAACGCGGACGCAACAGGCGCTTTTGCATCTCAGACCAAGGATGTCCGTGTCGAAGTCCGCACATCTACTGAGCGCGTCGAAGGTTTTATCAAGATTCCCGTTGAGGCTCAGAATTACTGCAAAAGGCTCTCCGACGTCCTCTGGTATGCCGATCGCGGCGGCACCGGGATTCTGACCGTGGCCAACGCCTCCGTCTATGATCTTAAAACAGCCAAGCTGATCACTCGTCAGAGGCTTTTAGGCGTCGCCAAAGCTCAAGTGACTTATTTTTGGCTTTTGCCGCAGGACGGAGAGGGCGAACAGCCGTTGGTCGTCGAACTCGGCGAGCGCTCTTAAAAACCGGCCCGCCCCTTTTCATCATCTCCCGCCGGCCCCGGCTCTAAGGCGAGGCCGCCAAATTTCTTTTTTTCCTTCCGACAGCCGCCGCTTCTTGAGCATAGCGATGAACGGCGCGTCCGACAGCCGCCGCGAAGAGGCGGGCAAATTCAGAATCCCAAGCCAGTAACTCTTCCTGCCAGGGGAAAAGCACATATCCAGACTCGATCAAAATCGCCGGTATCGTGATTTCCCTGGTCACGTATAAATCGCTCCAAAGCACTCCGTTCGAGGGTATTTTTAAATTGGCCGCTCCCAGTTCTTTGCCGGCGCGCTGCGCCAGACCCAAAGACTGATTGTGGTAATAGTACACGGATGAACCCCAGGGGCCTCGCGCAAAAGGATCCACCCAAGAAGGGAAATCGTTGATGTGAATGGAAATAAATAGGTCGGGGTTCACGCGTTTGGCTAGGGCGACGCGCTCTTCCAGCGCAACGGTTTGATCCGTGGCTGAGCGCGTTAAAATCGTTTGAGCGCCCAGGGCGTCAAGCCGTTTGGCCACTTCTTTAGTCAAGCGAAGATTAAGATGCTGTTCCAAAGTTCCTGAGGGCCCCGGCGCTCCTGTTTCCCGGCCTCCGTGTCCGGCATCAAGCATGACGGTCAAGCCGGATAGTTCGCGTCGGTAGGGACTCGGCCGGATTTGGGTGGAATCCGGATCGATGCTTTGGCGGGCTCCCGGTGTCGACCGAGATTCCGCGCCGGTTTCGGCGCGCCCACGGCGCAGGCGCAAGGCAAGGCCGCCTTTTTGAGCCTCAGCCCAATAGCCCCAATACAGAGGCCGGTTCAATTGCACGAGAATGTCGACCTCGTCTTCTTGAGGGATGGTCCAGGAAACGCTGCGAATCAGGGACGATTGCCCGCCGGTTTTATAGGGGATCCAATTCAGATGAATGCGCGCGTTAAAGAGCCTGATTTTAATATCGTCGTCGCCCCGGCGTTCGATTAAGAAAGGAAGCTGAAGATTTTCTTGCCAATTAATGCGCAGCAGCGTTTCCGTCGCGGCTTCATGGTTTTCTTGAACTTCGATCGCGCTCAAGATGGGGGATTTGGGAAGAAAATTTTCCAGGATCACGTCCGAGGTTGCGATCCAACCGGAAAGAGCCCCGGCCAGGCGCAGGCGGTAAAGTTGGCCGAACAGGCCGTCCGTCGTCAATATGGTCCCTGATGAGACGCTGAACCAATAGCTTCCATTTTCAATGTTGGCCAGCACTTTGGCGTTGGCGGCAATGACGCGCGCGGCTTTCGGCCAGCGGCCTGTCTTGGCCACGCGAATTTTTCGTTTGGTTTCCACCTTGATATCGTCGCCGCCCGGTGTTTCGAAAAAAATTTGCAACGGACCTTCTTTGGAGGCGTCAAAAACTTCGTTTGGAGCTAAGACGAATCGAGTTTCATAAAGCCCGGGCCGTGTTTCCATCATTGATGTTTTGCCCGTCAGGCCGGCGATGCGATAGCGCGCTTGTCCTCCGGCGGGAGCCTGAAAGGAGATGCCGACGGCTTCGCCGGGAAGAATTTCGCAGAGCCCGGTTTTCGGCTCGAGGCTTGATAGGATTTGTTCTTTCGGGCCCAACGGTTTATTTGTTTCGATAGCGACGGTTTTTCGGGCTAATGCCGGTCCGCCGGTCCTGGTTGTCGCCATAATCAAAAAATTGTCCCCGGAGTTTTTTGGGATGGGGAGATAGGCGACAAAAGCGCCCGTACGAAAAACGGGCGTTGGGGCGTCATTGATCAAAATTTCGGATAGAGGCGAACCCTTGACGTTCCCGGCGACAATCACCCCCTTCGCGTGACTTGGCAATGTTTCGGCTTCTCTGGGGCGGACGAGAACGATTTCCTGGCTCAACGCAGGCGAAGGCCGCGCGACCGCGAACGCAAGGAATAGCAAGGCAGCCGGAATACGCACGGCGTTATTATGGTGTTTTCATTCGGGCCAATCCAGCGATCCGACCGAAGAATCTGGAATAATGAGGCCATGTCCGTTCTTTTTGCCGTTTGTTGGCGTTTACGATGGGGCGTTTTGGGCGTTTTAGCCGTGGTGGCCGGTTCTTTTTTTCTTCGCCGCGAAATGATGGAACTGCCGCAATTGCCTCAGGTGAAATTTTGGGAACCGGCCATGGGTTCCAAGCTGATGGATCGCACGGGCCGGGTGATTTTTGAATACGCCGTTGAAAAAAGAGATTACATGCCCCTGAAGCATATCCCCAGGTCATTGCAAGACGCTTTTGTCGCCATTGAAGACGAGCGTTTTTTCGATCATTGGGGGATCGATCCCAGAGCCATTGCCCGCGCCGTGTGGGCTAATTTTATTCACGGGCGCGTGGTGCAGGGCGGAAGCACCATCACTCAGCAAATCGCCAAGAATTTGTTTTTAACCAGAGAGCGCAGCGTGCGCCGGAAATTGAGGGAGTTGCTCTTGGCGATTTACATCGAGAGGCATCTGTCCAAGGAAGAAATTTTGGAAATGTATCTGAATCAAGTTTACCTGGGGCACGGGGTTTACGGCGCCAGCGAAGGAGCCCGGACGTTTTTTGGGAAGGATGTGGGGGAAATTACGATCGCGGAGTCGGCCATGCTGGCCGGTTTGGTTAAGGCGCCGGCCAATTATTCTCCGTGGCGCGCTCCGGAAGCGGCCAATACCCGTTCTCGAGTGGTTTTAAAAAGGATGGAAGACCTGGGTTTCGTTTCTCCGGCGGCCTATGATCAAGCCCTGAAAGAGGGCGTGCTGATCACCAGCAAAAGCGTTTCAGCCTTGCCGCCGGCCTTTGCGCACTTTATCGAATATATCCGTCAAGACGTGGAAGAGCGTTATTCGCCGGAGCTTCTTTGGAAAGGCGGCCTGGAAATCGAAACGACTCTGGACGCGCAGGTTCAGGAGAAAGCGTATGAGGTTTTTGTCGGCGCTTTGGAGAATTTCGACAAAGCCCGCGCCGAATGGGAGTTAAACCGGGGCAACGTGGCGTTCGCTACGTCGACGCTGAAGGTCGAGGGAGCGTATTTGGCCCTCGAAGCAAAGACGGGGGGAATTCTAATCTGGCTGGGTGGGCGTGATTTTCGCGTTTCTCAGTACAACCGCGTGTACCAATCCCGCCGTCAGCCCGGCAGCGCTTTCAAGCCGTTTGTCTGGTTGGCCGCCGTATTAAACGGCGCCGCGCCGGCCGCCATTTATGATGATTTACCGTTGGCCTATACATACGACGGAAAAAATTGGCGCCTCGTGGAGGGTTCCACGGATTTCTATACGATTTTACAGACGACAGCCACGCTGCCTCCTGAAATGGCCTGGGTGCCGGGCAATTTTGACGGCAAGTACCTGGGGCCAATTACCCTAAGGCGCGGCTTGGCGCTTTCGCGCAATGTGATTTCCATCCGGCTCGTTGATCAAGCCACGCCTAGGCGGGTTGTGCAAGTCGCTCATCGTGCCGGCATCGAAAGCCGGCTCGACCCGGTTTTGTCATTGGGCTTGGGCACGGCCGAGGTGACGTTGCTTGAATTGGCGGGCGCGTATCAGACCTTGGCCAACTTGGGTATCCACGCTAAACCTTACGCCATTCGCCGTATTAAAAACAGCCAAACAGGGGCGATGCTTGAGGAAAACAGGCCGTTGCTGGCCGAGGCTCTTCCTTCGGCGGAGACGTTTTTGACCGTGGATATGATGAAAAGCGTAGTGTCGGAAGGAACGGCGCGACGCGCCGGGGCGGCCATCAAGCGGGCGTTGGCCGGCAAAACCGGGACGGCTCAGGATAATCGCGATCTCTGGTTCGTGGGCTTTACTCCCGATGTCGTCGCCGGCGGCTGGATGGGCTATGACACTCCCGATGCGTTGGGCAAAAAAGACGTCACCGGCGGATCGACCATCGTCCCCTGGTGGATCGAGGTGAGCCGTCCGATTATGGAATCCTATCCGCCCCATGAGTTCGGGCCGCCTCCCGACGGCGTTGTTTTTCAAAAAATATGCACGGTGAGCGGGTACTTGGCGCGCTCCAGTTGTCCGAAAACCAGGCTTGAGGTTTTTCTGCGCGAGGCCCAGCCATCCGTATTTTGCGAACTTGACAGCCATGAGCGGGAAGTTTTGACGCGGCCTAGAGATTTGGTTTTGCCCAGCACGGCGACTACGGAAAGCCCTCAGGAGACGATCGTGGCGCCCGAGGAGGGCGCTCAAGAGGAATCTCCGGAGGAAACGACTCCCGGCGATGAAGAGCCGGCTTCCGGCGCTGTCGAAGAGGATGTTGAGGAGGAGCTTCAGGAGGAAGCCGGGGAGCAGGAGTGAAGTTATATATAAAGGAAAAGAATAGGGCAGGAGGCGAATGATGAAAAATATTTCAGCCGTTGAAGCGCGTGAAATTTTGGATTCCCGGGGGAACCCTACGGTCGAAGTTGAAATTGTTCTTGGCGACGGACGCTCTGTTCGCGCGGCCGTTCCTTCGGGCGCTTCTAAAGGCGCACACGAGGCCCTTGAACTTAGAGACGGCGATCAGGGGCGCTACGGCGGCTTGGGCGTTTTGCGCGCCTGCGCCATGGTGCGCGAAAAAATCGTTCCGGCTTTGGCCGGGACCGACCCGGTTGATTTGCTTGAAGTTGATCGTGTGTTAAGGGAATTGGACGCCACGGCCAATAAGTCGGTGCTGGGAGCCAATGCCATGCTGGCCGTGAGCTTGGCGGCGGCGAAAGCAGGGGCTCAATTGCGGCAAAAGCCGCTGTATCGACATTTGATGGATCTTTACGGCACGCGCCAAGCGTTTCTGCCGACGCCGATGTTTAACGTGATCAACGGCGGCCGCCATGCGGATAATAATTTGGCGATTCAGGAATTCATGATTATTCCTTCGGCGGCGCAGAGTTTCAAAGAGGCTCTGCGCGCGGCCGCGGAAACGTTCAGGGCTTTGAAATCCATGCTGGCCGGCCGAAAGGATTCGACCGCTGTCGGTGATGAAGGGGGATTCGCTCCCAGGGATTTGGATGGGCCGATGGAAGCCATGGCTCTTTTGCTTGAAGCCGCGGCTGCGGCAGGCCATGCGGAGAAGATTTATCTGGCGCTTGATTTGGCTTCCAGTGAATTTTTTGAAGAGGGCGCTTACCGTTTGTACCCGGAGCGCCCTCCTCTTTCGGTTGATGAGATGATTGATGATTTGGCCGAATGGTCCCGGCTCTACCCCATCGTCAGTTTTGAAGACCCTCTGGCGGAGGATGACTGGGCCGGATGGGCGAAGCTGACCGCCCATATGGCCGATTTATCAGGCGGAGAATTCAAACAGGGTCGTCCGCCGTTGCTGATCGGCGACGATCTTTTTGTGACGAATCCGGAGCGGCTTCGCCGGGGCGTTTCCGGTTCTGTGGGCACGGCGATTTTGATCAAGCCCAATCAGATCGGAACGCTCTCTGAAACGGCTGAGGTGATCCGTCTGGCCCATGAGCATGGGTATGCGACCGTGGCTTCGCATCGTTCCGGAGAAACGGAAGACCCGGCGTTGGCGCATATTGCCGTTGGTCTGGGCGCCGCCGGCATTAAGTCCGGCTCGGTTTCCCGCAGCGAGCGTCTGGCCAAATACAATGAGCTGCTGCGTATCGAAGAGGAATTAGGGGCAGGGGCTTATCGCGGTCTGGCCGCTCTCGGCGCGGGGCGCGCTTCGCGGGTGTAGCGGCGCTGATGGCGCTCAAATGGCCGCGCTCGATAAAACCGTATTTAATTTGGGCCGCTCCTTTGGCCCTTGCGGTTTTGTGGTCGGCGCGGGACATTGTTCATTTAATCGGCAATTGGCGCGCAATTCGCAGGCTGGAGCGCAACATTGAAGATCGCCGGGCGGCCAAGGACCGACTTGCCCTGGAATTTGAGCTTCTTGAAAAAGGCGATCCGGGAGCATGGAAAGATGTCTACCGGCGGGAACTGCACGCATTGTTGCCGGGCGAAACCGAGTACCGATTTAAATAACTTACCTTTCTATTTCATAAACCAAAAACTAAAATCAAAGGTCAGTTGGGCGGATGGCGGAATGGTATACGCGACGGACTCAAATTGGGTCTCCCTGCGGGTAACCGCAGGGTAATAATTCCCTCAAATTCGGGGAACGCTGTAGTCTTCTAAAAGACATGCCAATCCCGAGCCAAGCCTCTCAGGCATAATCTGGGAGGAAGGTGTAGAGACTAGACGGGGGATCCCCTTCTTGCAAAGCAATGCAACGGCAGGGGAAAGGTATAGTCCACTCCTCGTGGAAACACGAGGGTCAAGTGTAAAATCCGTTGGCCGCAAGGCCGTGAGGGTTCGACTCCCTCTCCGCCCACAGCACAATTTTAATAACGACTGTAATAGACCCGTTTTAATTTGGAATTTTTATTGAAAATTAAGTGGTGACTGAGTAAAAGTATGTTGAATGATTGAGAGCAACGATTTCATCTTTATTCGAGCATCCCCTGGTTGAGAGCCAGGGGCCCAGAGAAGCACTTTCTGAAGCAAGACTGGTTGAAATTGGTCACTTAGATTAGAAATAGTTCCAGAAATAAGTATTCCAGCCAACTTTCCTGTTTTGATTTCTTCCAGATAGTCTTTATGCCATTTTTGTTGTTTTGTATCCCTAAAAGAGAGTAGGTCCTGTTCAATAGAATTATTAAGGGTTTCAAGTTTTCCTTCTGGAAGCCGAAGACTAGGAGCAAATTTTAATTGCAAGGGACTATCTAACGAAAGAAAAAGTAACCCCGGAAAATTTGATTTTTTTATTTGCGCTACGCCATCTTTAACCTGCTTATCAACGTTTGATAATGAGTAAATATTTTTGCATGCAACGGCAAAAATTTGTCCATCAAGATGAATCCAGATATCAGGAGGCTCGGAGAAAGAGGGTGATAATTTACATCTAGACAGAGTGTTCCAGGCAGATATTTCCCATTCAGTGTCTCTGGCAGAGGATTGGCCAGTAGTCCAAAACATTAAATTTTTTCTAGATAATTCATACAGTTTGCGCCGATGCTTTGGCGTGGCTGGATCAAGATTCTGAATAGTTGAAAATAAACGATAACAAGAGAGAGCTCCTGAGATTAAATCAGTTAGCACGCCAGCTCTTTGCTGTTGCAAAAAGTCAATTAACGCTTTTCCTTGAGAAATTATTCTCTCCAACTCGCTTTGAGGTCTTATGGTGATTTGGGCAGCCTTGAATTTTCTCTCAACTTCCAAAGCGCAATTCTTTAAAACAAAGGGATTCACTCTGTAAAAATGCACGTTTATCACTATGTACTCTGAATTTGAACTACATTTTTAATTCAAACAACTGAAAAATTGTATAAAAACCCTGGTGAAAATAAAGTTTTACTTTTCCCGTCTAATCCAGGCATTTATGCTAGTGGGAATGATATTGACCGGTTCTGAAATATCAGCTGCTGTGTTATTGGAGAACGGTATTGAATCTCTTGCTCGAAAAATTGCGCCCAAGAAATCTGATACAAAAGATGTTGTTGCCATATTGCCATTCGTAACTCTTGATGGGGAAGCTTCTCATTTCGGCAAACATATAGCAGAACAGCTATTGACGGAGTTGTATGAATTAAAAAAATTACAAATTGTAACTCGTGCGCATATTGATCAAATTATGAGTGAAATGAAGCTCGGGGCTACAGGCCTTTTAGAAGATAACACCGTGAAAAAACTCGGTAAAATTTTGGGAGCTGATTTAATAGGTACGGGGACATATACAAACATGGGCAAAACTATTGAACTCAACGCTCGTCTAATTAAAACTGAAACGGGCGTTGTAATCGGAGCAGGCCGAGTGAAGATAAAGGTTGATAATTCTGTGCGAAACCTGCTTCAAATGGAAGATAGCTCTGAAATTGGTGAAGCTGCAACCTTTGGCCAAAAGATTAAAAGTGGGAAGGAAAAGATAGATAAATTATTTCCAGGAACATATGCAATTGTTGAAACAACTTTAGGCGAAATTACCTGCATACTTTTTGAAGATAAAGCTCCAAAGACAGTGGCAAACTTTATCACCTTAGCCGAAGGGAGACCAAATCCTAGGTCAGAAGGTACGGAAGGAAGAAAATTTTATGATGGCCTTAAATTTCATCGTGTAATACCTGAATTTATGATTCAAGGAGGAGACCCTGATGGCAAAGGTACCGGCGGTCCTGGGTATCGGTTTGAAGATGAAATTGATAAATCTCTAACTTTTGATCGTCCTGGCCGTCTAGCAATGGCTAATGCAGGGCCAAATACAAACGGCAGTCAGTTTTTTATCACTGTAAACGGAACGTCTTGGCTTGATGGCAAGCACACAATTTTTGGACAAGTCGTTAAAGGGCAAGATATTGTTGAAAAGATATCGCAGGTAGAGCGCAATTCCTATGATAGACCAGTGGCCCCTATTTACATAAATAAGGTAATCATAAAGTATCCTAAAGGCTCTAGAAGAAATTAAGTTTGTAATTTAGGACAGCATTCTAAGCCGTTTTCGAATATTTCTTCCGCGATGGGTTGACTGCAAGCTGTGACAATTGGGGCATAGAACTCTAAGATTTTGAAGACGGTTGTCGAATCGGTCGCCGTTGATGTGATCAAGCTCTAGCGGTAAATAACCCTCAGCATTTTTTTGTGCCCAGCCGCATTGTTCACAATGTGCGGGTTTTAGTCCGGCGGCGAGTAGGCGTTTCTTGAGTTTAAAGCTTTGATAGGAATTGCCTTTTACAAGAATTGCTTCCAGCGGCGAATGAGGCCTGCCTGTGCCGCGCATGCCTTTGTTCCAGGCATGGCCTTTAAAATGAGAAATATTAAGGCGAAAAACACGAATATATTTTTTTAGTTGGACGTAATTTCCTCCAGCCGGGAGGAGACCCAATTTTTTAATTACCTGGGCAACGCTGGTTGAGTTTTCTACTGTAGATTGGAGCTTGGCGAGATCCCATTTTCTTGGCGGCATGGTGAAAGTTTAAAATATAGAAGACGCATTTACAAATATTTTTCAATGCGTTTACCTAATTAATCCGATAATCATCACCTATCTTTAGCTAAAATCTAAATCCCAATGCGCCCATAGCACAAAGGATAGTGTATAGCCCTGCGAAGGCTGGGATGGTGGTTCGACTCCACCTGGGCGCAAATTGATTATCGAAGTGAGAATTTAAACAAAGTGAAAAGCGCGGCCTATACCTCAAAACATGCCCGGGCCGGTTTAAACCAAAACCTGCCGGTGATCGAGGTTTTTGAAAACCAATACCCTAATTACGAGATTAAAGTTGAAATTTCCGAGTTCACCTCGATTTGCCCCAGGACAGGGTTGCCTGATTTCGGCACGGTCGTTATCCGTTATGTGCCGGACCAATGGGTTGCGGAGCTGAAAGCCTTGAAGCTTTATGTTAATGGTTACCGCAATATGGGCATTTTTCAAGAAAATACGATCAATCGAATTTTGCGGGATTTTACCGCCGCCGTAAAGCCCGTTTTTTGCGAGGTTGCCGGAGATTTTGCGGCGCGGGGCGGTTTAACGACAAAAATTCTGGCTCGTTACGGCAAAGAACCATCGGTGGGGGTTTTAAGTTTAAATGGGAAATCCAAGTAACCGTTTTATTGTCGTGATCGGCTGCGGCCGTCAGGCTGCGGCTATTGTTTATGACTTGGCCCGGTATGGGCGCGATATCGCGGATACGTTGGTGTTGGCCGACCGGGATCCGAAGCAAATCCGCACGTTGACCGGGCGCGTTCGCCGCGCCCTGGTCAAAGATCATTTGCCATTGCCCAAAATCACGGCCAAGCGCATTGATGCGAAAAATGCCGCGCAATTAAATTCATTGATCAGAGGCGCCAAGGCCGTGATCAGCTCTTCGCATTATTCGCTCAATCCCGTGATCGCCCGCGCCGCAGTGGGGGCCGGCGTGCCCTTCGGCGATTTGGGCGGTTATTTGGAATCATCGCTGGCCATTCAAAAACTTGATGCCGCGGCCAGGAAAAAAGGGATTTTTTTAGCGCCTGATCTTGGGCTGGCTCCGGGGTTGGCCAATGTGCTGGCCGGCTGGGGCTTGGCGCATATGGATCGGGATTTACGCTTGTCGATTTATTGCGGCGGGCTTCCGGAAAAACCCGTCGGCCCGTTGGGCTATAAAATCGTTTTTGCCGTTGAAGGCTTGTGGGGGACGCATTTCGGCCAGACTGTGATTTTAGAAGGCGGGCGTCCGAAGGAAGTTCAAGCGCTCGGCGATGTTGAGGAAATCGATTTCGGCGTCTTGGGCCGTTTGGAAGCCTTTATCACCGGAGGCGCCTTGGCCACGGCGCCCTGGACGCTTCGAAACCGTGTTCATCGTTATGTGTATAAAACGCTGCGTTACCCGGGTTACACGGATAAGATGAAATTTTTAGCTGATCTGGGTTTAACCGACGACAAAGTGATCTCCGTCGGCGATGTCCGCGTTTCGCCCCGGCAGTTATTGGGCCGCTTGTTTTACGAACGCTTGGCGTTCCCCGAAACCCGCGATTTGGTGGCGTTAAGAGTGACGGCGGAGGGCCGATTAAACAACAGCGACCGTTACGAAAAAACCGTTTTTGAGATGATCGAGCATGCGGACGATCGCCTGGGGTTCTCGGCCATGGAGCGGACCACCGGATTCCCGGCCGCGGCTTCCATGCTGATGTTGTTAAGGAAAAAGCCCTCCGGCTTCTTATTGCTGGAAGAGGCGTTGGATGCCGAGGCGTTCATTGAAGAGCTTAAAAAAAGAAATATCGCGATCACGAGGAGGTCCATGCCATGCCCGCAACCGCAGCCAGAAAAGACTCTGTCGGCTTAAAAAACGTTTTGGAGGGAGCGTCCAAAGCGCGCCGCGATCCTTCGGCCTTTAATTTTATTAACGGCCGTTGGCAAGGATCCAAGAGCGGCGAAACCGTCGCCAACATTAACCCCGCCACGGGCGCGGTGTTGGGTCATTGGCCGGTTTCCACGAAGAATGAGCTCGATGCCGCCGTCGCCGCCGCTAAAAAAGCGTTCGAGTCTTGGCGTTTGGTCCCTGCGCCCAAGCGCGGCGAATATTTACTGCGCGTGCATAATCTTTTTTTAGAGCGCAAAGACGTTTTAGCCCGGGTCATGACTCAGGAAATGGGCAAGGTTCTTAAGGAAACCAAGGGCGATGTCCAGGAAGCCGTCGACGTGGCGCTGTATTTCGCGAGCGAAGGGCGCCGTTTATTCGGCCATACGTCGACCAGCGAATTGGAAAATAAATTCGCCATGGCCGTGCGCATTCCGGTCGGCGTCTGCGGCGTTATTTCGCCCTGGAATTTTCCCATGGCCATCCCCGCCTGGAAAATCATCCCCGCGCTTTTATGCGGCAATACCGTTGTTTTTAAGCCGGCCACGGATACGCCGGCGACCGCGACATTGTTCGTGGAAATATTAGAGGAAGCGGGCCTGCCTCCCGGCGTGGTTAATTTGATCCACGGCTCGGGTTCCGGGGTGGGCCGCTGGCTTGTGGAGCATGAGGATGTGCGCCTGATATCGTTCACCGGCTCCTCCGACGTGGGCAGCCGCGTGGCTGAAGGCTGCGCCAAAACATTCAAAAAAGTGTGTTTGGAAATGGGCGGGAAAAACGCCCAATTGGTGCTTGATGACGCGAATTTGGACTTGGCCGTCGACGGCGCCCTTTGGGGAGCTTTCGGCACCACCGGGCAGCGCTGCACCGCGACCAGCCGTCTGATTGTTCAGGAGGGGATTTATAAAAAATTTCTTGATCGTTTGCTGGAGCGCGCCGCCAATCTTAGGCTGGGGGACGGTTTAAATGAGTCCACGGACGTCGGACCCTTGGTCAACGCCGATCAATTGAAGACCGTGGAACACTATGTCGCCGTCGGATTAAAAGAAGACAAGGCGAAACTGTTGTCCGGCGGCCGGCGCGCCGCCAAAGGCGATTTGGCCAAGGGCTATTTTCACGAGCCCACGATTTTTGAGGGCACGCCAGGGATGCGGATCGCTGAGGAGGAAATTTTTGGCCCGGTGTTGACCGTTCTTAAGGTGAAAAATTTTGACGAGGGCCTGAAGGTTTTAAATGCGACGAAATACGGCCTTTCGGGATCGGTTTACACTCAAGACGTCAACCGTGTCATGCGCGCCATCCGCGACATGGAAACCGGCATTACTTATATTAATGCCCCCACGATCGGCGCCGAGGCGCATATGCCGTTCGGCGGCGTTAAGCAAACCGGCAATGGCCATCGCGAAGTTTCTTGGGCGGCGTTGGAAGTGTTCACCGACTGGAAAGCCGTGTACGTCGATTATTCCGGCCGCCTGCAGCGGGCGCAAATCGATACCGAGGGATAAGCCGCCATCCGCCATCTTGAAGGACGGGATTATTGTATGTATGATTTTACTTTCCATGAGCACGGGGAACAATTCCCGGTTAATTCCGGATAAGCGAGACTGAAGGAGGGAGATTCGTGAATACTACAACGTTTGCCGCAGCCCTGCTGTTATTGCCCGCCGGTTTATTCGCCCAATTGCCGGACACGCCCGGCGATATTCCTTCTATTCATGAGCACGAGTATGAGGGGCGTGGGTACGGCTCCCACGGCCATGGCCGGCATCATTCGGAATGGAATTTAGACGGAGCCAGCACTCTGGGCCTTCGCCTCGGATTTTTTTCCCAGCCGGCGCTTTTCAGCGGCCGCCCGGGCAACGGTTATCCGGTCGAGGTTTTTCATACGGTGGTCACGACTCAGACCGCGGCTGCGGCCGTGGACCGGACGCGCGGCTTTGTCTACAGCTTCAACGGTTTGGACTGGTCCCCCCAGGGATTTTTACCTGAAGTTGTTTTCCGCTATTACTATACGCATGGGTTGGCCGTCGGCGTTTCCGCCGGTTACGGAACGGTCAGCAATCGGATGGTGGGGCATAATGTCCAGACGGTCAGCGGGTTGAACGTGGACAATGCGGGCCAGACGGATTCTATGACTTCCTTCGCCCGGCTTGAAGTGCTGGAAAAAATGCGCCAATTGCCGTTGTTTTTCTTTGTTCAGATGGATTCGAAGCAATCCATGGCGCTAAAGCCGTACCTTTCCGTGGGGTTGGGCGCCATCAGCACCAAGGTGGAGCGCGATTATATTTTAACCGTGGATACGGATGTTGATATCGACGGCGGTGGCGTTGATACCAGGTATTCGTCGACGAACACGTCGATTCTCTCGGTGACGCGCAGCCGCACCGTGCCGGCCGGACGCATTTTGTTCGGGCTTGAGTGGACCACGGGGCATCACAATGTGGTGCGCCTTGACCTTGGTTATCAGGCGGCTTTGGCTTCCGGAGGGACCGTGTCTTCGGAACGAAACACCAGCACAGCCGTTAATAAGGAGCTGGGGCCGTGGAACTTCTCAGGACTGGTGGCGTCTTTCGGCGTTGATTTTTGGTGGTAGGCTGAACGATCGTCGCCTTCTGCTTTATCTTTAGTCCTCTTTTTCATTAGGCCTTAGGACCCTCGCCTTTTTTTCTCCATTAGGACTACGCTTGGGCGTATGGCCGTTGACGCGGCCACAGGGGGGATGGGGATGAGGCGTATGTTGTTCAGGGGCATTGTTTTAGCGGCGACTCTATCATTGGCGCCCGGCTTCACCGGCCTTGTTTTGGCTCAGAATGCCGCCCATGATTTGGAATCGATGGGCGTGCCGCCGACTTATCGCGGTGTTCCTCTCTACCGTTCCGGCGGGACGGTTTTTCCCATGGGGCGCTATCTTCATGATTACCTCAAGCGTCACGGACGCTTATCCATCGGGGAATTGGATTTAGAGGAGCTTTTATGGAGCCTGCAGTCCGGCATTGTGCGGGATTTGGTCGATGCGGAGAATTTATCATCGACGGGCGATCAAATTTTAGATGCCCTCAAGCGTCGCGGCGACAGCGGCCAACAAAGGATCGAGTTTGCCGCCGGCCGGGTGCCTGCCGAGCAGCGCATCGACGCGGTAGCGCGCCGCCTGGGCGCTCTTTTCGAGGGCTCCGATCAAGCCGAGCATCGCCAAGCCCGCATGGCTTTGCGCACGATCACGGCGCCCGAAAAAGGCGTGACGGTTCGCGGATTGCCGGAGCTGTGGTCGGCCGTCCCTCGCGCATTCGGCCGTTTCGGCGGCTTGGCCGTTGACGTTGATGAAATCCGGCGCAATTTGATGCTTCATTATCCATTCGGCGAGACCTTGTTGGAATTGCGCGCCCCTGAGATTTTTTGGTCGCGCGGCATCCAGGGCCGGGGCATTAAAGTCGGCATTATCGATTCCAATTTTTCGATGGAAGACGAGGAAATCAGCGGCGCGGTTCTTCACGGTTCGAGCGGCGTTTGGAATGCGCACGCCGGCGATCACGGCAATCAAATGGCGCGCACGGTGCGCGCTTTCGCGCCTGGAGCCGAGTTGCGCCTTTACGACGCCCAGGCCATGTTTAACCCGGCTTCAACCGCGGCTCAAGCGGACGAAGCCATCCTTGCGGCGTTGGAGCGGGCGGCCGAGGACCGCGTTGATATTTTGTTGATGAGTTTTACCGGGCCTTTGCGATTGTCCATGTTTGAAAACATCGTGCCCGCCTTAGCCCGGCTGGCGGCCAATGGGACGTTGTTGTTGACCGCCAACGGCAATGAACCGGCGGATGAGCAGGAGTATTTTTCTTCCGGCCAGCCCCTCCCCAATATTTTTAAGTTCGCTTTAAGCGTCGGAGCTCTGGAACCCAACGGCCGTCCGGCCAGAACAGGCACGCGCGGCCCGATCATTTTTCCTTCGCAAAACGGGGAGATGGAATTTTTTTACAAACCGGATATCTTGGCCCCCCATGCCTTGTTTGTCTGCCGGCAGGATAATGTTTCTTGCGGCACGGCGCAGGGAACGTCGTTCGCCAACGCGGTAACGGCCGGGGTTTCGGCGTTGCTGTTGTCTCAGGCCAGAGCCGGCGGCTTGTTATCGATGACAGGTTCCGAATTGGCGCCGATTTTAAAGGAAACGGCATCGCCCATTCCCAATGTCTACGTTGCCGATCAAGGTCGCGGCCGCTTGAATCCCGATGCCGCGTTCGAAAAAATCAATGAATTGCGCGCCCGGCGCCTCATGGAGCGCGCCGTGCCTGATTCGGCCAGGGGTTTATGGCGGCGGTCCCCTTCCCCCCGCCTGCTGATTCCGTTGATCAATCGCCTCTAGTGCTGCGACCGGATAATAATTCATGATTTGCCAGGGCAGTTTTGAGGCGAGACAAAGCCAAATTTTTCACAGCGTACCTGAAAGGTACGTAAGAAAAATTTGGCAAAGTCGCAGCCCAAAAATGCCCTGGCCCTTCGGGGAGGCCCATCTTTGGCCACCTGCGTCGTTGCATCCTCAGTCACGTGCCTTTCAGGCACGCTCCTTGCGGTGCGCCTAGCATGCGGCTCAAATCCGGGCCTCCAAATCATGAATTATTATCCGGTCGCAGCACTAAACCTTTCGTACTACTATAATTCAAGAGTGGCCTTGGTCAATTTAACCAGGGGGACCGTGGTGGCCCGGCGCGTGCGTTCGGCTGATACTTTTTTTAAAAGAATCGCCGGTCTGTTGGCCGGTCCGCCGCTCGGCTCGGAAGAGGCCTTGGTCATCCCCTCGGTTTGCCCCCAGGTGCACACGTTTTTTATGAGGTATGCCATTGATTGCGTATTTTTAAACCGGGATAACAGGGTCGTGGGCGTGGAGACGTTGGTTCCGTGGCGGTTTTCCGGCGTTTATCCGCGCGCCGACCGCGTTGTGGAATTGACTCAAGGCGCGTTGCGGCGCAGTCAAACGGCCATGGGAGACAAGCTTGAATTTGAACATTAGCGGACAACAGCCGACGGTTGAGACGCAGAACGTTGATCCGGCGTCGATCCGAGAGTTTAAAACCTCAAGCGGCGCCGAGATTAAGCGTGTTTATGCGCCTCAGGACACCACCGGAGAAATCCTGCCGTTGCCCGGCGAGCGTCCTTTTACCAGAGGCCTTTATCCGGAAGGCTATCGAAAAAAGCTTTGGACCATGCGCATGTATTGCGGTTACGGCACTGCGGCCGAGACCAACAAGCGTTTTCATTACCTGATTAAACACGGAGAAACCGGGCTTTCCTTGGCGTTTGATTTGCCGACGCAGATCGGCTACGACCCCGACGATCCTAAAAGCAGGGGGGAAGTGGGAAAAGTGGGCGTGAGCATTTCCGGGCTTTGGGATTTTGAGCGGCTTTTTAAAAACATCGACCTGGAGAACGTGTCTTTATCCATGACCATCAACGCCACGGCTTTTATTCTTTATTCCCTTTATTTGGCGTTGGCCAGAAAACGCGGCGTTGACGTAAGGCGTTTGCGCGGCACGGTGCAAAACGATTTGCTCAAGGAATATATTGCCAGGGGCACCTATATTTACCCATCGGGCCCGAGCCTTCGGATCACTTCGGATTTGATCGCTTATTCGATCGAACAGACGCCGTTGTTCTATCCGATTTCCGTCTCCGGCTATCACATTCGCGAAGCGGGCGCGACGGCGGTTGATGAGGTTGCGTTTACCTTGGGCAACGCCTTGGTTTACCTTGACGCGATGAAGGCGCGCGGCGCGGATTTGAAGGCCGTCCTGCCTCGCATCAGTTTTTTCTTCGGGGTGCACAATCATTTCTTGGAAGAAATCGCCAAGTTTCGGGCGGCCCGGCGCATTTGGGCCGATTTGCTGCGCGCCCGTTATGGAATCGAAGACGACAAACTGGGGCATTTGCGTTTTCATGCGCAGACCTGCGGATCAACCTTGGTTCGCCAGGAACCGGTCAACAATGCGGTCCGCGTCGCTTTGCAAGCCATGGCCGCGGTCTTGGGCGGCTGCCAGAGTTTGCATACCAACTCCTATGATGAGGCGTTGGCCATCCCGACGCCGGAGGCCCAGCTTTTGGCCTTAAGAACCCAGCAAATCTTATCATCCGAAACCGGGGTCGTGGACACCGTCGACCCGGTCGGCGGGTCTTACGCCGTCGAACGCATGACCGGCGAGATCGTCCGGTCCGTTGAGGGGCGCTTGGCGGAAATCGAGCGTTTAGGAGACATGCTGAAAGCCGTTGAAACGGGGTTTGTCGAGCAGGCGATCGCCGAATCCAGTTATCGCCGGCAGGTGGAAATTGAGTCTGGAAAAGCGCTCGTGGTGGGGGTAAATATATTAAGAGGGGAGCAACGAGTCCCGGATAAAATTTTCCGGGTCCGTCCCCTTCTGGAGAGGGAGAGCATTCGTGAAGTTCAACGACAACGTAAAAAACGCAATCAAAGCCAAGCCCGCCGGGCGTTGGATCGCTTGGCCCGCGCCGCGGCCGGGGACGAAAACATCGTGGCCGCAACGATTGAAGCCGTCGAGGCGAACGCGACGCTGGGCGAGATCGCTCACGCCCTGCGCGGCGTGTTCGGCACCCATCGCAACGGCTGACGCCGCGCGATCCCTGATCGCTTCTTCTCCTTTGCGTCCGACTGATTATTTATGGAAGGACTGATTCGCAAAAAACAGCTCAAAGAACTTTTATTGGAATCCGGCTTGGTCGATCCAAAAAAGTTGGAAATTTTTGCGGCCAAATCTAAGGGCAACGTGGCGCAGCTGTTAATGTTCGTGTTGAAAAAGAACGTGATCGAGCGCCAAAAACTTCTGGAAATCGTTCTTAAGGGCTGGAACGCCAAGGCCGTGGATTTGTCTCAAATCAGCATCGATCCCGACGTGCTGAAGCTTGTCCCGGAGGCGCTGCAAAAACGCCACACGCTTTTGCCGTTCATGAAGGAAGAAGGAATCTTGTTGGTGGCCATGCCGGACCCGAGGGATCTTTTTGTGGCGGACGATATTCAGTTGCGCACAGGTTTTCAAGTCAAGAGTTATTTCGCTTTTCCGGACGATATTTTGGCTGCGGCCCGGCGCGCGACCGGCGGCGATGAAAAAGGCGCGAAGGAAGAGAGGGAAAGCTCCGGAAGCGGCTTGGGCCGGGGGCCGTCGGCCATTGAGTTGGCCGCCGAAGAATTTGAAGACGAAGAAGAGATTGAGGCTGAGGACACGGCCAGCCAGTCCGAGGTCGCCAGCGAAGCGCTTGAGAAAGCCCTGGAAGCGGTCCGGGATCAGGACATGGGCGCTTTGGGCGAAGGCATTGAGGTCGCCAAAGGCGATGAAAAAGCCGACATCACTGAAGTGGACACCGCCGCCCCTGAAGTCGAGAAAATCATCAATATCATTATTTTGGCGGCTATGCGCGAGAAGGCTTCGGACATCCACATCGAGCCTTTCGAAGATCCTAAGGGCAAACGCAGCAAAGTCATCGTGCGTTTGCGCGTGGACGGCATGCTTAGGGACGCCAAATACATCAAAATTCCCTGGCCTTTTAGAAACGCCATCATCGCCAAGATCAAGATCATGACTAAATCCATGAACATTACCGAGCGGCGCATTCCGCAGTCGGGCCGCATTCAGGTTATGGCTAAAGGCAACCCGGTGGAATTTCGTTGCGAGGTCGTGCCCACGGCTTATGGAGAATCTTGCGTGATGCGCGTATTGGACCGCCGTTCGGTTCAGGTGGATATCAACAGTATGGGTTTTTTGCCCGACACGTTGGAGAAATTGCTGGGGCTTTTAAAGGGCATCGGCGGCAAGAAAAATTTTGGTTTGGTTTTGGTTTGCGGGCCCACGGGTTCCGGTAAATCAACGACGCTGTACGGCTGTTTAAACCATATCAACCGTCCGGATATCAAAATTTTAACCGCCGAAAATCCGGTTGAATACAATCTCGATGGGATTATCCAGGTGCCGGTCAATCCTGATTTGAAGCTTTCAGGCGATAAGGTATTTGATTTTTCCGCGGCCTTGCGTTCATTTTTACGCCTGGATCCGGATGTGATCATGGTGGGCGAAATCCGTGATAAGGAAACGGCTCATATTGCCATGGAAGCGGCCATGACCGGCCACTTGGTTTTTTCGACGCTTCATACCAACGACGCGCCCAGCACCATCGCGCGCATCACGGAGATGAAAATTCCTGCTTACTTGGTGGCCAGCACCACCAAGGCCATTTTGGCTCAACGCCTGGCCCGGCGTCTTTGCTCCGAATGCAAAGTCGAGTCGGACCCGAAGCCCGACGAAATCGCCGTGTTTAAAGAGCACGATGTCCCGATCCCCAAAGGCACAAAGTTTTATCGCGGCAAAGGTTGCGACGCCTGCAAAGGCGGCGGTTTCAAGGGGCGTTGCGGTATTCATGAGCTTTTGGTCATGGATGACAATATTCGCACGTTGTGTTTAAAGGAGGTCGCCGCCGATCCCTTAAGAAAGGCGGCCGTAGCTTCGGGCATGCGCACGTTGATCCAGGACGGCTTGATGAAAGTGATTCAGGGTATGACCACGGTGAAAGAAGTATTGGGCGGCGCCGAGCAAAAAGAAGAAGACGAACCGAAAACCGATGCCAAGAAAAAAGAAGAAGAGAAAAAGGAAGAGGAGAAAAAGTGATCGACGCCACCAGTCTTTTTGAAGTCGCCGAAGAGATTACCTCATCGACGGATTTGGATACTGTGCTTCAGAAAATCGGCCTTGTGGCCAAAAAACTTTTAAATTGCGAAGCCAGCTCTATCATGCTTTTTGACGATGGCCGCAAGAATCTTTATTTTAAAGTGGCGACCGGCGAGAAAGGCAAGGCCATCCAAAAATTCGTGGTTCCCGTCGGCGTGGGGGTGGCCGGTTGGGTCGGGCAGAACTTGAGCCCCGTGATCATTGAAGACACGTCCAAGGATCCGCGTTTTACGGGACAATTCGACAAGTCCAGCGGTTTTGTGACCAAGTCGCTGATTTGCGTGCCCATGTTCGCCAAGGGCGAACCGCTGGGTATCGTCGAAGTTCTCAATAAAAAAGAGGGGCTCTTTAACGATAAGGATAAGGCCCTGTTGACGCATTTGGCGGGATTGGCCGCCATCGCGATCTCCAACGCCCGCTTGGTTGAGACTCAAAGGAATTTTTTCGCTCATATCCTGGAGGTGCTGGCGTTGGCTGTGGAGTCGTTGGGGCCGCGCTATGTCGGCCGTCCGTGGCGCTCTCAGCGGTTGGCGTCTTATATCGGCCGGCGCTTAGGCATGGACCCCAAAGAGCTCGCCAGCTTGGCGCACGCCAGCCTTCTTTACGATATCGGGCTGCTGGCTCAAAACAATTCGCGTTATCTTGAGATGGCCGGCCTGACGATGCCAAAAATTTCAGCCAACGGCAAAGCGGAGGGCGTCCATGCCGTGTTGGGAGAGCAGATTTTATCGGGCGTCGAGCTTTTTCGCGGGGCCCTGCCCATGATCCGCCATCATCATGAAAATTATGACGGCACGGGCCACCCCGATCGTTTAAAAGGCGAAGCCGTCCCCTTGGGAGCGCGCATTATTGCTCTTGTCGACGCCGTTGAAGAAGTGCGTTTTCAACTGAAAAATGCCCCCGCCCAGCAGTTAAAGACCCAGCTTAAAATCGAGATTTCAAACCTCAGATCAACCCGCCTCGATCCTCGGGTCGCCGAAGCATTTTTGGCGATGATCGAGGAAGAAGAAATCGTCTGATCAATTTAATAAAATAGAGCTTCAGCGGCTTGTCCGGCGTGGGGCCGGCCTGTTCACCGCCAACGTTCCAAATATTCGGGGGTATATCAAGCATGGCTAAAATTTTGATCGCCAAACCCGGCCTCGACGGTCATGACCGTGGGGCTAAAGTGGTTGTCCGCGCTCTTCGTGACGCGGGTTTTGACGTGATTTACACCGGCATCCGCCAAACTCCGGAAATGATCGCCGAAGCCGCGATGCAGGAAGACGTGGATTGCGTAGGATTGTCTCTTTTGTCCGGCAGCCACATGACCCTGTTTCCGCGGATCATCGAATTGTTTGAGGAAAAGGGTTTAAGGGAAGTATTGCTCTTCGGCGGAGGCATTATCCCAGATGAAGACGTTCCTAAACTCAAGAAGAAAGGCGTGGATAAGATTTTTGGCCCCGGCACCCCGACCCAGGAAATTGTCCGTTATTTGAAAGAAAAGCTTATCAAGAAACTGAGGAAATAAAATTATGTTGCCTTTTGAACTAAAAGAACTTATTTTAGGCGTTATTTCCGGGGAAGCCAAAGCGTTGTCCCGCGCGCTGTCTTTGGTTGAGAGAAATTCCGATGTGGCGGCCACCAAGCTGCTTCAAAAAATTTACCCTTACGGCGGCAATACCCGCATCGTGGGCATTACCGGCTCCACGGGCGTGGGGAAAAGCTCGCTTGTTTTTCAGGCGGCTAAGGCGCTGCGGAAAAAGGGAGCCACGGTCGGCATCTTATCGATCGACCCTTCCAGTCCCGTCAGCAAAGGGTCGTTCCTTGGGGATCGCGTGCGCATGCAGGATTTGACCCTGGACCCCGGCGTTTTTATCCGGTCCATCCCAGGCGGAACGGACAGCGTCGATTCCTTATCCAAGAAAATTTTTTCCTTGGTGCACGTGCTGGAAGCCAGCGGCAAACATTTTATTTTCATCGAGACCATGGGCAGCGGCCAGGACGACAGCCTCATCGCCAAGGTCGCTCAAACCACTGTGTATGTCACTGTGCCATCGCTCGGCGACGAGATCCAGGCCATGAAAGCCGGGATCATTGAAATGTCCGACATGGTGGTCATCAACAAGGCCGATAATGAGGGGACGGACCGGGCCGTGGCCTGGTGGAAGAACATCTTTTCCATGGACGTGCGCAAATCCGGCGCTTGGCGCACGCCGGTTCTTTCGGTCAACTCGTTGACGGGTGAAGGCGTGGACAATCTTCTTTCCATGATCGACGGGCATGAGCGCCACATGAAGGACTCCGGTGAATGGGAACGCCGCAAGAAAGAATCTATACGCACGGAAGTCCGGATGCTGCTGATGGAGAAGCTTTGGCAGGAAACCGAAGCGCGGATGACGGAAGATGAAATCGGCAATCTTTTGGAGCGCAAATCGGATCCCATCGTCTATGTTGAAAAGGCGTTGAAGAAAAAGAAACGGCGTTAGGGGGTTTGACCGGCAATGAGAGGACGGAAAAAACACCAACGTCGATTTTGGTCGGCCGCCGGTATTTTCTTTTTAATGGCCGCAGCTTTTTATCCCCGCAGACAACACCCGGGGTTTCTTAAATCCGGTTTGTTCCAGAAGTAGGCGCCGTTTCCCGCTGCGTCCACTAATTCGCTAGACTTAGAAGTGATGATTTTGTTAGCGCTATTATTTTCTTTCTTGATGTTGCGGGCTGAGGCTAAATCAGCGGCTCCATCCGCATCGCCTCAGGCCGTCGGTCAACCGGCCGTTGAATCGACGCAGGCTAAGGGCGCGGTTGCGGCTCAAGAGATCGTGGCTGGTCTCACGGCCAAAGACATTGTGGACAGGGGGCAGGAGTGGTTGAGGGGCATCAAAAGTTCCCACGCCAGGGTTTCCATGCGCTTGATCCGGCCTAAATTTACCAGGGAAATGGAGGTGGAAAGCTTTCATCAAGGCCGGGACAAGTCCTTCATCGTTATTCATAAGCCGCCCAAGGAAAAAGGCAACCGCACCCTGCGCGTCAAACAGGATATCTGGACGTATACCAGGAATATCGAGCAGGCGGTGAAAATTCCTTTTTCCATGATGCATACCTCTTGGATGGGATCTGATTTTACTTATGAAGATATGACCAAGCTCGATTCTTTTGTTACGGATTACACGCATCATGTCGTTGGAAAAACCGCCGATCCTCAAAAGCGCGGCGATTTTTTAGTGACGATCGAGCTCAGGCCCAAGCCGGAAGCCCCGGTTGTTTGGGGCAAGGTGATTTGGAGCGCCGCCGTTTCAGCCGACGGCAAAGAAATTATTCCGGTCGCCGAGCAGGATTACAGCGAGCGCGGCGAGTTGATCCGGGAAATTGCGCTGGAAGATATCAAGATGATGGGCGGCAAGCGCATCCCCGTTAAAATGACCTGCGTGCCGCTTAAAAAAAGCGGGCAAAAAACGGTCATTGAGTATTTGGATATTTCATTCGACAAATCCATTGATCCGAAAATTTTTACCAAGGAAACGCTGGAAAAGGGTTTAAAGTAAATGTTGCTCGCTCTCTGTAAACTGGCCGTCCGCAATGTTTTAAGAAATCGTCGGCGTTCCGGTTTGACCTTGGCCTCGGTGATCATCGGCGTGGCCGCCCTCTTTTTCATCCAAAGCTTGATCAAGAGCCTTCAGGCGGACATGGTGGATCGCGCGATCGGGGTTTTTAACGCGCACCTCCAGGTTCAGTCCAAGGCTTCGGACGATCCAAAAATTCCCGAAGCCTCGTTCGGCGGCGTTGCCGAGATCGACGCCGCGCTCAAGGCCGATCCTGAGATCACGGCTGTTTCCAAGCGCATTTTATTCACCGGCCTTGTCGCGTCCGCGGTGAATTCCATGGGCGTGGGCGTTTTTTCCATCGACCCGCAGGATGAATCCAAGCTGTCCACGATTTCAAGCTATGTCAGGGACGGCCGTTTTTTGGAGGCAGGGCGCGAGATCATCGTCGGCTCTAAAATCGCTAAAAATTTAGACGTTCGGATCGGGGAAAAAGTCGTGATCATGGCCCAAAGCCGTGAAGGCGCTTTCGAGGGCAGGGCTTTGCGGGTCGTGGGCATTTTTGAAACAGGCAGCTACACCTGGGATGCCTCGATGGTGTATATGATGCGCCAGGACGCGCAGGATTTATTGGCCTGGGGGGACGAGGTTAATACGATCGCCGTCAAGATCAAGGACGCATCGAAGCTTCATGCCGTGCAGCAGCGCCTGGCCGGGGCCCTGGGAGCGTCTCAAAAAGGGCTTAAGGTGCTCTCTTGGAAAGACGTGAGCGCGGAAATTATTCATATCCAAGGTTTTCAAGACTCCGTTCTTTTGTTGGTGTTGACCGTGGTTTTCGCCATCGTGGCTTTGGGCATTCTCAACACCATGCTCATGAGCCTTTTCGAGCGCATTCGCGAGTTCGGTTTGATGATGGCGTTAGGCGCCAAGCGGCGGGACGTGGCGGTTTTGTTGTTGACCGAGTCGGCTTATTTGGGCGTTGTGGGCATGTCTTGGGGCGCGGCTTGGGGGATGTCCATCATTATTTTCTTTCATTTTGTCGGGTTGCCGCTTCCGCTGGGGGAAGCCTTGAGTTATTTTTTGCCCTTTGAAAAAACGCTGTTTTTGCGGTTTGCCTGGTCCAGCCATTTGTTGGCCATCGTTTGCGTCGTGCTGGTCAGCTGCGTGGCCGGCATCGTGCCGGCTTTGCGCGTGCGGCGTCTGCGCGCAGCCGAAGCCTTGAGGCACGTATGACGCAGCCGCAGATTCCTTTGTTGGTTCTTGAAAAAGTCACCAAGGCCTATAAAACCAGCGAACACGCCTTGTTGCCGAGCCTGGGGGATCTGTTTGAAAAAACCAGGGGCATGGATAATTTGCGCGAAATTTTTTCCACCAAGAATCTGCTGCACGTTTACAGGGAAATTAGAGGAACGGTGGAGCATGCCCGGGAAGAGTTAAAGCATAAGGATTCGATCGCGGAGCGGGCGAAATATTTGCGCGAGTTGATTTATCGGGAAGACGAATTCGCGGTCACGGCGCTTGTGGACATTAATCTGAGTTTTGAGTCCGGAGAATTTTCGGCCGTGGCCGGCCCTTCGGGATCGGGCAAATCCACGCTGCTCAACATCGTCGCCACGTTGGAGCAGCCGACCTTCGGCAAAATCGTTTTTCAAGGCCGGGATTTGGAAGATTTATCCGAAGACGACCGGGCCGAGTTTCGCCTGCAAAACCTCGGGTTCGTCTTCCAGGCGTTTAATTTGATTCCCGTTCTTTCCGCTTTTGAGAATATCGAGTACGCCCTGATCTTAAAACGCATCCCCCGCGAAGAACGCCGCGCCCGGGCCAAAGAGGCGTTGGCGTTCGTGGGGTTGTCGGATTGCAGCCACCGGCGTCCCAATAAGCTCTCCGGCGGCCAGCAGCAGCGCGTCGCCATCGCCAGGGCGTTGGCCGTTCACCCCAAGCTGATTTTGGCGGATGAACCCACCGCCAACTTGGATTCCAAAACAGCGACCCAAATTTTGGATTTGATGGGCCAGATTAATCGTGAAAAAGGCACGACGTTTATTTTTTCAAGCCATGATCCGCTGGTTTTATCGCGCGCCCGTCGAGTCGTTCACTTGCGCGACGGCGCCATTATTAAAACCGACGACCGTTCCAATCAGGCGCAGCAAGCCGAACTTGCGAGCCACTAAAAATAAGTTTGTTCCCGCTTTTGTTTTTATTTTTTCTTTTCTATCCCCCGCTGTTCACCCGCTCTCGTTGAGCCTTGACCCCACGTTTCGGGAAACCGGCGTTGCTTCGAAGACCTTTGCTTCCCGGGAGGAATATCTGTTGTCCCGGTTTGCTCTCTCGTTGAAGCCTTCCGGCATTCGCGGGGATTTTTGGCGGGTGGAAGCGGACTTGGAAATTTTGGCTTTCGGCGGGGATTATCTATCCACTGACGAATGGCGGACTTTAGTTTTGCCTTTGCTGGAGGGCCGGCCGGCCGTTGAATGGAGCAAGCTTTTTCTAAGCGCCAATGATTTGGATATTCGCGGCCGGGCTTATCGCCTTTACGGTGCCGTTGACGGCGGGCCGTTTGAATTTTCCCTGGGCCGCATGCGCAATGCCTTCGGCAATACCCGGATTTTCCTTTCCCCGCTCGATCGTTTCGACGGTTTGCCGACCCCGGTATCGGAACCGTTGGAAAGGCCGGGTTCGGACACGGCTAAATTGAAAGTTTCGGG
This sequence comes from Elusimicrobiota bacterium, assembly GCA_016180815.1. Classification (NCBI taxonomy): domain Bacteria; kingdom Pseudomonadati; phylum Elusimicrobiota; species Elusimicrobiota bacterium. Next base: position 35,339 of record JACPAN010000015.1, on the reverse strand, counting down.
CCCCGGCGGCTGGCGGTTCCAAGGCGCTTATTTATGGGATCAACGCAACCGGCTCTATCGCAGTTTTATTCAAGGCCAAGGCTTGCTCAGGGAAGGGCTTGAGGCCGGTTTGATGGCCGGGCAATTAGCGCCGCGTACGCGCGGCATGGGCGCGGGCCTGGGCTTGAACGTTTTCGAGGGGCAATTGCGTTGGGAGGGGACATATAACGAAAAAAAGGAAGAAAAGTTCAGTTTGGAAATCGTGAACTTTATGCCGGTGCTTAAGATTGAAACGGTCACTCGCGTCTTCAAGCGGCATCTTGTTCATTGGGAACGCGCTTACGCGGGGGACTGGGTTTTTGCGGCCGAGTATCTTCATAACGGTTCGGGGGAGAGCCGTTCGGAGAATTACGATGTGTTGCGCTTGTTGCTCGGGGATGACTTATATTTGGGCAGGGATTATATCGGCGCGGTTTTATCGCATACGGTTTCTGCAACCTGGGCATGGACGCTTGAGGGTTTGGCTAATGCCAAGGACGGATCATTCGCCTGGTACCCTGAACTGCGCCGGCTATCCGCGGATTCCTCGATTGAGGCCAAGCTCAGGTTTTCGGGTTATGCCGGGCCGCAAAGCGGGGAATTCCGCCGTTTGCCGGATCGCCTGCAGTTGCTGGTTTCCTGGTATTTTTAATATTAAATTTTGAACTTTCGGCGTTCGCCGAAGGGCAAATCCACGCACTGCTTGATCATATCCACATGGCGAACGGCGCGGGCCCCCGGGGCCATGCCCAAGCATTCCTCACCCAGACTGACATCACGCAACAGCGCCGGAAGCATAGGCTCGGCGATGAGCGTCAGTTCTTCAATGATCGGCTCCGGAATCTCGAAAATTCCTGTCGTAGCGTAATATTTTTGCGGCAGGCGTCGTAAAACCTGATCGCGGCTGACGCGATGCGCGATGGCATGCCAAATGCGCGTTCGGACCCGCCCCATCATGGCCAGGGGCCGGTTCATGGCTTCATCGGCCCCTGTTCTGGCGGCTTGAATGATTTCATCCAAGCGCGTATTCGCGTCACGCAAGTCGTTTTCCGGAAGACCCATCCAATAATCATCGGAAAGAGGCGCTTGGAAATCACCCCCGATCGTTCCGTCTCCTTCTTGGGGCGTTTGCCCGGACGGCAGCGTTGACGGGGGCGGCGTGCTGCCGGGAACCGGTAGATGGCTCGCAAAAGGCGCCGTATTATTTGATGCCGGCAAAGGCGGCGGCCCTTGAATCGGGTTTAAGGCCGGGGCCACGCCCGGATTGATGCCGCCCGGTACGCCCGGAGGCGCATCGGTTTTGGCGCCGGTATTATTGCCGGCCAGGGCGGATTGGTTTTGAGGGCAGATATCAGGCCGCAATTCGCAGGATGTGCTGAAACCGTTAACCAATTCGCCGTTGGCATCGCGCTGTTCGCAGGTCAGGAACCCGCCGGACATTTCGCAGATGAACCCGTCTTCCGTTCGAAAGATATCGAGCGGATCCGAGCCGTTCTGGCCGGGAGAGAAGTCGCCGGTGGACACGATGTCGGCCGTGCCGTCGGCGTTCCAGCAGATTTGCGTTCCTGTCTCGAGCGTTTTGCAGGCTTGCCCGCGTTCGTTTAAAAAGCGTTCTCCCGGTTCGCGGCCGGGAGAAGTTCCTTGAGTGGAGGGAGCGAGGTTCGTCGAACGAGAATTTGTATTGGAGCCGGATGCGCAAAGATCAGGGCGCAGTTCGCAGGTGGTGCTGTACCCCGCGCCACCGGCGTCTTCGCATTCCAAACCGCCGTCAACAAAGCGGCAGTTTGTGCCGTCATTGGCCGTAAAATCCCAGTGCTCATGAGGCGCGTCCGGTTCATTGCCCCCGTCGCTATGCCCTGCCCAGCCCAGGGATGGGCCGAGGGTGAGAAAAATGAGGAGGGCTCCGTTTAGTTTTCTCATGGCCCTTGAAGTCTAGTATGCTTTGCGGGCCGAGAAAGTGAGTCTTAAGTCCTAGGCTATAAAAGGACTAAGGTCCTATATAAGAATAGGACTTTAGTCCTATATAAATTTATGGGGGCAAACCCCTAAATTACATTTTTTCCGGCGCGGAAATTCCTAAAAGCCCGAGTCCCGTGGCCAAAACATTTTGAACCGCCCGGCAAAGAGTAAACCGAGACCAAGCTAGCTCAGGGTTAGGTTCAGATAACATAGGATGGGTTTCATAATATCCGTTAAAGATCCGGGCTAATTCAATGAGATAGTTGGCTAGATAATGCCCTGAGCGCCTTAGCGCGCAGGAGAGAATCGCTTCGGGAAAAAGCACGATGGACAAAGCCAAGTCCCTTGTTTTTTGATCTTGCTCCAAAACAAGCCGTATGTTAGCGTCTTTTTCTTGGGGCCAGGAGACGTTTCTAGCCGCTTTTTCTCTCTTAATAGAGGCAATCCGGGCATGGGCGTATTGAATTAAATAAACAGGGTTTTCCGGAGCCTGTTTTTTGGCTATTTCCAAGTCAAAGTCAAGTTGAGCGCTGGGGCCCCTGGAATTCAGAAAAAACCGCAAGGCTTCCGGCCCGACCTCCTGGGCGATTTCTCGAAGGGTGATGTAGTCGCCGCTGCGTTTGGACAAAGTTACCGGCTGGCCGTTCCTGAGAAGTCGGACCATTTGAATCAGGATGATTTCAAGACGATCGGGGTCAAGGCCCAAGGCTTGCAAGCCCAAGCGCACCCTGGGGATATAGCCATGATGATCCGCGCCCCAGATATTGATGCAAAGATCATGCCCCCTCTTGAGCTTATCTTCATGGTAGGCTAAATCGCTGGCAAAATAGGTAGTGCGCCCGTCTCTTCGGCGCAGCACGCGCTCTTTGTCCTCTTCGGCGGAGTTTTTGGACTGAAACCAAAGAGCCCCGTCTTTTTCTTCGATATAACCGCCTGTCTTAAGCCGCTCAATGGTTGCATTGACCACATTATTGGCATGCAGCTCTGATTCCGCGAACCAACGGTCGAAGTTGACGCCTAGGGCAGCCAGGTCATTGCTGATGACCTGAAGCAATTCTTTTTTGGCGATATTGGAAAAGCCAAGGGCGTCGAGTTCGAGATTCTTCGGCAGGCGCTGCGCCAGTATCCTCAAGTATTCCCCGGAGTACCCTTCCTCCGGAAGGGCGCGGTCTTTTTGGCCGAGGATTTCTTGGTGATAACGCGCCTCAAGAGATGCTCCCAGGCGTTCGATTTGGGTGCCGACATCATTGATGTAGTATTCCGTATGAACGCGCGCGCCCGTGAATTTGAAAATTCGCGCCAAGGTATCGCCCAGGAGGGCCCCTCGTCCGTGGCCGAAATGAAGGGGGCCGGTGGGGTTGGCGCTGCAGAATTCAAGCAGAACGCTTGACGGCGCGCCCAACGCCTGCCAAGGAAAGTCACCCGGGTAACGACCTTCGGCGGCTTGAGCGCACAGGCTCCCCAAGACGTCCGGATGCAGACGGAAGTTGATATAGCAAGGAGGATGCACCGAAGCCGTTTCAACGGCGCCGGTCGCAGGCAATGCTTGATGGGCTTCTTGGGTCAATGGCAGCGGCTTAAGCCCGGAGCCTTTGGGAGCCAAGACAAATCCGATGGGCGCGGCCAAATCAAAACGATCACGAAGAAAATCCGGCGCCGGATCAAGAGGGATATCTTTTAAAGATAATTTATTTTGGACGGCTTGGCCGATGGCTTGGCGAATTTCAACAAGGGGATGCATGGTTTTTAATAGCTGCCGGCGGCTTTTTTGGCGCGGCGTTTGGAGGATTTTTTTCTTTGAAGGAACGGAACAATTTCCGTTTCCGACCAAATGTGTTCGAGATTGTAGCGTTTGCGCGAAGCTTCATCCATCATGTGGATCACCGCAAATCCCGCGTCCACAATGCGCCATGATCCGGAAGACCGGCCCTCTACGGGTTTTCCCAAAACCAAGCCCAGGCCTTTAAGCTCCCGGCGCAGGTAGCGTTCCAGGGCGTCCAGGTGCGGCCCCGAGGTGGCGGTGGCGATGATCACGTAATCGCAAAGAGATTCCATTTGCGGCATTTTGAGCAAGTGCACGTTTTGGGCCATTTTGTCGTCAAGCAGACGGCAAATTTTTTTCGCGTAGATCGTGCGCTGTCGAGGTGAAAAAATGTGTCCCAAATCGAACGCTCAGGAGGAGATGCTTGTTGATTTCATCCGGGATTTGAGCTCCTCTTCGAGGCGGGCTTCCACGTTTTTTAAGGTTTGATAAGCGATCCAGGCAAACGTTTGGATGACCGGTATTTTTTTCAAGAGGTGGCGCTCTCGGGGATCGATCAATACAAGGCACCCGTCTTTTTCGCTTAATCCCAAAGGAAAACGGCGGCATTGCGGCGAGTCATGGGGCAACTCTTTTCGGCTCATTAAAAGATCGCCGGGGACTTGCCCCCAATGTTTCAGGGAGGCAAACTCTTCGATGAAGGGATTATAGGCATAAACCATCGCGCCTGAGGCCACCTCGGGGGTGACGATGCGTTGCAGTTCTTGAGCCAGGCCTTCAACGACCTCTTCTTTGGTTTTCGCCGCAAGAAAAGATTCCACCAACGAATGAAAGCGCGTCAACTCTTGAGTCGTCTGCCGCAGGCGTTCGGACATGGTGCGCACGACGTTCATGCCGATCGTCAAAGCTAAGCGTGGTTTGGCGCCGACCCATTTCAGCAGCCGGTTGCCTTCGATGACGACTAAAAACAGGCCGATTTGCGCCAAGCGTCCGACCAGACGCTTCGAGTCTGCGGACGGCGTTTTGGCGGGGGACGGTTTTTTTGAGGGAGCCTTTTTTTTGCTCACAGGGATTCCTTCTAGCCGACCGCCGTGGCCGCGCGCGGAGCGCCCGATCCCGTCAACGTTTGAAGCAGTTGGGGATTTTTGGCATGAGCCATGGCTTCGGTTAAAGCCACGGCGCCTTTTTTGACCAGCTCGGCCAGGTTCCTATCCAGAGGGAACATGCCGAGTTTGGCGCTGGTGTCTACGGCTTGGTAAATCATATGCGTTTTACCTTCCCGGATCAGGTTGGCGATAGCCGGCGTCGTCAGCATGAATTCGCGCGCCGCCACCCGGCTTTTTCCGTCCTTGGCAGGCAAGAGCGTTTGGGAAATGACCGCGGCTAAAACTGTTGAGAGTTGAACCCGGATTTGTTGTTGTTGATGGGCCGGGAAAACGTCGATAATGCGGTCTACGGTTTGAGGAGCGTCCATGGTGTGCAGCGTCCCGAAACATAAATGCCCTGTTTCCGCGGCTGTGATGGCCAAGGAAATCGTTTCCAAATCGCGCATTTCGCCCACGAGGATAACGTCCGGGTCCTGGCGCAAACTGCGCCTTAGGGCTTCGGTGAAACTTTTGGTGTGTTGGCCGACTTCGCGTTGGCGAAAAATGGATTTTTTATTTTCGTAAACGAATTCGATCGGGTCCTCAACGGTAACCACCGTCTTTTTGTATTTCTCGTTGACCAGGTTGAGCAAGCAGGCCAGGGTGGTGGATTTACCCGAGCCGGTGGGTCCCGTGACCAGCACCAAGCCCCTGGGCAGATCAGCCAGTTTGATCATTTCCGGCGTCAGTTGGAGTTCTTCGACCGTCGGTATTTTATAGGAAATGACGCGCATAACGGCCTCGATGCCGTCTTTTTCTCTCAGCACGTTGACCCTGAAGCGGGCCAGCCCTTCGATTTGAATCGAGGTGTCGAGCTCCCATTCTTCTTCGAATTTGGCGCGGTGTTCTTCCAAAAGGCCGGAATAGATCAGGCTTTTGAGTTCTTCATGCGAGAGAGGATTAAAGCCGCCGACCGGAACGATTTCTCCCCGGACCCGGGCCATGGGCGCCATGCCGACCACGAAATGAATATCCGAAGCCCCTTGGGAGCAGGCGGTTTTCAGAATTTCGGCAAGTTCCATGGCATCCCCCCTTATTGTTACAGGTGTTCAAGCGGACCCGTTGGTTTTAAATGAGGCAGACCATTGGCGTCCTCGCCAAGAAGCACCGAGAATTGAACCCCGCGGCGCTTGGCGGGCGCGATCAGATGATTGGCCTCCAACCCGGTTTTTCTATTTAAGCGAATGAGGAGTTCCTTGGCAAGACGAAGCTGGCTTTGGCGCAGGATCAGAAAGCTCGACGCCGAAGGAACCGGAGCATTGCCGAAATGAAGCACGTCGATTTGAGGGTCTTGACGGCGCAGGTGCCGTGTAAATCGAAGGGCGAGCCCCGGCTCCATGGAGGCGTTGAGGATTTCAACGGAAAGAGCGGGACGCGCGGCGGCCGGTCCGTCGTGCGTCCAAAAAGGGAGCATTTCCCCGAACGCCTCAGCATCGAGGCGCAACCGGCCGCGGGCGTCCGTGACCGTGGGCAGCTGAAAAAAATAGCAATGAGCCGGGCTCATCCAAGCCCGGAGTCTCACCGCCAGAGCCGCCAACTCCGGAGCGTTAAAATTAGTTTCGACGGAACGCTTCCAGGAATTCCATCGAATGACAAGAAGGGGGATTCGCCAGGGTTCGCGTAAAAGTTGCCTAGCCACGAAGGAAAGGAACGCTTTATGTTGCGCCATCCGGCCCCAGTCCCCGCGCTCATCGCGTTCTCGGACAACGCCCAGGGCTTCTTCAGGGTTCAGGGATTCCCCAGGCCAGGCGACAAGCCCAAAGGCTCCTGCGAGACGCATGAAGGACAGCGCATCGACGCTTAGATATCGGACGGGCTCTTGAGCCCAATCTAAAGGGGATTGGCCCATGGCTTCGGCGAGTGTTTTTTTGATCAGGCGTCCGGCTTCGGGAATGTGGCGCGCCAATAACGCATTGATTTTTTCAGGTTTTTTAAGCGTGGCCAAATCGCGAGGGATTTGCATGATTTTGACGGCCGGAATCCGGCTGTCCAGGCGCACGAGAAAAATGGCGTCCGCACGGCGCGCGCCGTTGTCATCGTCCAACCCTAGAAGAACCAACTCAACGGGGGCGCCTTGGACAAGGTCTCGGATGACCGGACTTTTCCATTCGATCCAGGCGACGGCCGCGACTGCGGCCGCTAAAACAAACGGGAGAATCAGCGTTTTCAGGCGCATCGGATTTAAATCAAGCTGTTCCAGAAAAGTGTGGAGCCGGGATAAATTTTTTGCCGATCATCGATCAAATAGCGAAATTTGACGGCGACCGCTTCACGGCAGGCTTCCCGGAGATCCTTCCGGGCGATTCGGCGAACGTGTTCTGCTTGCGAAAAGGCCCGGTCATAACCGGCTAAATCCGCGACATAAATCAGTTGGGCCAGGCGTCCCATGCCCGGGATGCCCACGGTATGGCCGCAGATGGCTTCAAGCACGTCCTTGTCCTTAAGGGCCAGCAAGCGCCGGATTAACGCCGCGGAGCGCCGCCCGTGAGCAACGGCCTCATGAAGATTTCGAAAGCGTTCATGGACGCGGCTCGCATCATGGCCAAGAGCGGCCAATTCCGCCTTGTCAGGATTAATCCCGTGAATGGCCGACAGTTCTACGGCCAATTTGGCCACCGCTAAGCTGTGGCGGTACCTTGATTCCGGGAGGCGCTCTTTGATGTAGGCGTTAACCAACGCTTTGCGGCCGGGCCAATCGTCCAACAAGGGGCGGACGGCTTTCGGGATCATGGCTGCGGCCCGGCTGCGTTTTCCGGGTTCAAGCAAAAGTTTTCTGATGAGGCGCGATGAGACTGCGGGAAATATTCCCCGCAGAACGATGGCTCGGCCGGGCAGGCTCTTGACCGGGATCCCAGGCCGGCGCCCGATGACCAAGGTCAGTAGAGCATCGTTTAAGATTTTTTGCGGATGCCGCCAACGAGGGATGTCCTTGACATTGTCCGAACCGATCAAAAGATAGAACCGGCTTCCCGGCCAGCGCCGTTTGGCCGCCGCTAGGGTTTCCCAAGTATAGGCCGGACGCTGTTTGCGGATTTCGAAATCCCAGAAAGCGATCTCCGTTTTTTTTAAGGCGGCCTTAAGCAACGCCAATCGTTGTTCGGCCGGGAACAGGGTCGGCGGTTTGTGCGCGGGTTCATCGCAAGTGGGCACAACGAGCGTCACGTCGGGGTTGATTCGTTGCCGTGCGGCCGAGAGCAGGCGGATATGCCCGTTATGAACGGGATCGAAAGCGCCGCCGAAGAGCAGCACGGAGCGGCTCGGTTTTCGTGTCATTGTTATCGTTTCCAGATATAAAGATCGATTAGCGCAAAACCAAGAGCGGAGGCGATGGCGCCGGCCGCAAAGCTTAGACGGCGCACGCCCGGCCGCCGGGCAAATTCCGGAGAGAGCACCAGATTGGAAAAGGATTCCGCACATAAGGCGAAGGCGGCGAAACCGATATAACCCAACACGGGCATTTCGAAAATTTTAAAAATCACGGCCTCGGAAGGGATTGTGTAAATCCATTTGGCCGCTGATTTCCAGTTCAAAAATTCCCAGGTGATACCGGCTAAGAATCCTGCAACCAGGGTTTTGAGCGTCAGATTCAGCCGTCCGTTCAACCAGCTCAACAGATAGGATCGTTCGGGGGCGTAGGCGATGACCAGGGGCTCGGTTAAAAAGAACGGGAATGACCAAGCCAGAGGGTAAAAAAGACCCGGATGCGCGACGCAGAGGGTGAATTGGATCACGCCGACGGCAAAACTAAACGGCGTTAAAAAGCGCGGGCGTTGAGGTTTCGACGCTTGGTTTTTAGGCGAAGGTTCAACGGCGTTGAGCAGGTCCATATAAACCCGGATGGCGGGCAGTACGCTGGCATAGGAAATCGCGTAGCCGGCCCAGCGCACGAATTGATTTTGCGGGATACCGACGTAAATCCAGTTATGAATGACCGCGTTCAGGATTTCAAAACTGGTCCAAAACGGCGTGGAGGCCAGGCACAGCCAAACAAACCCCCGGGGATTTTGATACAGCAGGGAGCGGCCTGTCAGTAATTGGGCCGCGGTCTCAACCAGCGCCAAATGCGGCCACCAGACGATGTTGTAGAAAAATACGCGGAACCATTCAGGCGGATGCCCCAGCCAAAGCCAGGCGATCAGGGCTGATTCGAACGCGGCCAGCGCCAGCGCGGCTAGGCCGAGGTTCGTTTTTGTCCATCGTTGAGGCGAGGCCATTGCCTTCTTTTACAAACTAAGGGCTTGGAAAGGAATAATATGTACATTTCCAAGCCCTGACCCATCATCGACGGAAGGGGGAGCTGCCGTGCTATAATGGTCCCGTATGTCGAAAGCCGTCGTTTCATTTGGTTCTCACCAATACGCCGTTTTGCCCGGGGCGCATATTCAGGTTTTGAGGTTGGAGCGATCCGTGGGCGAGGAGTTTGATTGGGACAAAGTGCTGCTCGTGATGAACGGGGATGCGGCGACCATCGCCGGCAAACCTTTTGTTCAGGGGGCGAAAGTCAAATTTCGTGTGGTGCGGCATTTGCGCGATAAAAAAGTCATTGTTTTCAAAAAACGCTCCAAAAAGGCTTGGCGCAAACGGCGCGGGCATCGTTCGGATTTGACGGAATTGGAAGTGATGGGGATTAATTATGGCTAGGAGCAGATCAGCCGGTTGTCCGGCCAACGGCCGTGATTCACCCGGTCAAAAGCTCGGCGTCAAAGTGCCGGGCGGCGTCGTGGTCAAAAAAGGCGCCGTGCTGGTGCGTCAACGCGGCACTCAATTTTTTCAAGGGCAAAACGTCGGCATGGGCCGTGATCATACCTTGTTCGCTTTGGCCGACGGCGTGGTTCGTTTCGGCTACGGACGCGGCGGCCGCCGCGTGGTCACCATTCTTCCGGCCGCTTCGGCCTAAGCTTCTTCCTGTTGGCCTGTTTTTTTCATCTGTGCCAGCCATATGATTTTTCTTGATCGCGCAAAACTTTTTGTCTCCGGGGGAGCCGGCGGCGATGGTTGCGCCAGCTTTCGCCGGGAAAAGTTCGTTCCCCGCGGCGGGCCCAACGGCGGCGACGGCGGCAAAGGCGGGGATATTTATTTCGAAGCCTCAAGCCACGTCAACACTCTTTACCGGCTAAGCCTTAATCCTCATATTAAAGCCGATCGCGGCGAGCATGGTCTGGGCAAAGATCAATATGGCCGATCGGGCAAGGATGTGATCGTTGCGGTGCCGGAAGGAACCATCGTCTACGACCTGACCATTCCTGCGTCAATCATCCCGTCTCAGCAAGAGCAAGACGAAGCCCGGCTAAAAGGTGTTTTGTTGGGCGAATTACTTAAACCCGGCGAGCGATTGCTGGTGGCCAAAGGCGGGCGCGGCGGCCGGGGCAACACGGCTTTTAAATCGAATTTCAATCGGGCTCCGCGCGAGGCGGAAAAAGGTTTCCCCGGAGAGGAAAAAACCTTGCTTCTGGAATTAAAAATATTGGCGGACGTGGGCATTGCGGGTTTGCCTAATGCCGGGAAATCCAGCCTTTTGGCGCGCTTAACTGCGGCGCGGCCTAAAATAGCGGCTTATCCGTTTACGACCACGCATCCCGTACTGGGGCTTTGTTTATGGAGGGACCGGCGCTTGTTGATTGCGGATATTCCTGGGTTGATCGAAGGGGCGCATCAAGGCCGCGGCCTGGGCCACGAATTTTTGCGCCATATTGAGCGCACACGCGCCCTTATTCATTTGATTGAGCCCAAGGAAAAAGGGGTGATGGAGGACATCAGAACCGTGGAGCGCGAGATGGGCGCTTGGGAGAAGGGTTTGTTGAAAAAGCCGCGTTTGATGGTTGTTTCCAAGGCAGATTTAGGCGATTTAGCCCAGCGTTCGTATCGGGAAATCCGCCGTCGCCGGCCGAAAGCCGCGCTTTTTCTTATCTCCACTCAGACGGGTCAGGGCGTGACCGAAATGTTGGATGCTTTAGCCCGGGTGGCCCTTGCCGTTTAGAAGTCTTCCGGCGGAGCTTAGGAGTCTTTTTTGGACCCGGCTTCTCTTAGCGTTCGCTTTTGGGTTGTCTTTTCCTTTCATCCCCATTTATTTTGAAAAGCGGGGGTTGGCCTTGGGCACCATCGGGCTTATCTTGGCCGGCAATTTGGTGGCCCATGCCCTGGGCACGCTGATCGGCGGCCGTTTGACCGATGATTTGGGAGCCAGAAAAACCATGATTTTGTCGCTCAGATGGCGCACGGGAGCGACTGTTTGTTTATGCGCCGGTATTCTATCCCATGCCCCGGCGCCTTTGATCGCAGCTATTGTTTTTGGTGTGACCTTTGTGGGGCATGCCTTTCAACCGGCCTGTGATGTTTATATTGCTTCGCGTTTTTCCTACAGCGATCGAAACAGCGCCTTTTCGCTCATGCGCGTCGGGGTTAATGCAGGCTGGGCCCTGGGTCCTGCGATCGGCGGGTTGCTGGCTCATGCGCTGGGTTATGGAGCGTTGTTTTTGTTGACAGCCCTTCTGACGCTGATGAATACGCGTCTGTTGGATCAACGGTTGCCGTTTGACCCGGTTAAGAGCGACGCTCCGGATATTCCCAGCCGACCGCCTTTCAGCGTATGGCTGATCTCGCTGAAAAATTCGGTTTGGCGGTCTTTTCTGGCCGTCAATTTTTTGGCGGCCATTGCCTACAGTCAAATTTTTACCTTGCTCAGCCTTTATTGTTCTCGTTTCCAAGGGCAGGGGGAAGCCGCGATCGGGCTGTTATTCGGCTGGAATGGCGTTTTGGTGGTGGCGACTCAGTTGTGGGTGACCCGATTGTTTCGAAATTGGGCGTTGACGGCCATGAATGCCTTGGGCCTGGCGATTTATGCGGCGGGCTATCTGTTGATCGCCGGCGCCTCGGCTTGGCTCGGTTTTTTTGCGGCGGTGACCATCGTTACGATGGGGGAAGTTATTCATTCCCCCGCATTAACCGCTTTGACCGCTAATATGGCCAGCAATTACGGGGGCGACAATCGTCAGGGTCTTTATGTGGGTTTGGCTCAATTCACCGCAACCTTGGGTTCCTTGGCGGCCAGCGTTTCCGGCGGTTATCTGCTTGATCATGTCGGGCGGATGAATTCTTCGTTGCCGTGGTTTGTGGCCGCCGCAGTAGCTATGGCAGCGGCGTTGGGTTATCATCTCTTGAGCCGCCTGATTACTTCCCGGGAAGTTTTGGGGTTAAGAATGCCGGTGCCCGCGCGCCTTGCCATTTTGAAATAATCCTAGCGTGATTGAACGCTACCAGCATCCTGAAATCACCCGGATTTTCAGCGATGAGAATCGTTTCCGTTTGTTCCTCCGCATCGAAGTTTTGCTGTTGGAGGAGTTGGCCCGCTCCCTTCCCATCAAACCCGTTGAAATCGCGCGCCTGAAACGTCTCGAAAAATCTATCGATGTCGCGGCCATCCGCGAACAGGAAGCCAGAACCCGGCACGAAATTACGGCCTTTCTCAATTGGGTGTTTGCCAAAATGCCGGGAGCTCAGGGCGTCGCCAATTACCTGCACTTTGGGCTCACCTCAAATGATTTGATGGACACGGCCCTGGCCGTTCAAATGAAAGAGGCCGCGGACGTCGTTCTCGACGGCCTGGATCGAAATTTACGGACGCTCGAGAAGCTCGCTCTGCGCTATCGGAACCTTCCGGTCATCGCCAGAACGCACGGCATTCACGCCGAGGTGACTTCGCTGGGCTTTAAATTTCTCTCGTTCCTAAGCGAAGGCCGGCGAACCTGCGCTCGGTTTGAGGCGGCCCATCGGGAAATCGCCTGCGGCAAATTATCCGGAAGCGTCGGCAATTTTGCCTCCAGTGCGATCGACCCGGCTACTGAGGAGCGGCTGTTGGCAAAATTGGGCTTGAGCGCCGAGCCTGCCGCGACCCAAGTGGTGGCCAGGGACCGGCATGCGGTTGTGTTGGCCCGGCTTGCGATTGTCGGCGGCTGGGTCGAGAGAATCGCGGTGGAAATTCGTCATGGGCAGAGAACCGAAGTCGCCGAATTATCCGAACCGTTCGCCAAAGGCCAGCATGGCTCTTCCTCCATGCCGCATAAAAAAAATCCGATTTTAACTGAAAATCTTTGCGGTTTGGCCCGGCTCTTAAGAGGGTACGCGGCGGCCGCCTTGGAAAACATGGCTCTTTGGCATGAGCGCGATATCAGCCATTCTTCGGCCGAGCGGGTGATGATCCCCGACGCGTTTCATGCGGCCGCTTTTATGATGAAGCGTTTGAATGAGACGTTAAGCGGACTCGTGGTCAATGAACGGCAAATCGAAAAGAATCTTGCCCTGTTGGGGGATTTGACCCATTCTCAAGCGTATTTGAATGTTTTAATCGCTTCGGGCGTGCCGCGCAAGAGCGCCTATTCTTTGATTCAGGCGGCCAGCTTGCGCGCGCTGAATAACGGAGGGAGTTTGTTCGAAGAGTTGGTCAATGACGCGCATCTGCCCAAAGGCTTAAAATTAAAACGATTGACGCCGGAAGATTTTTTATGCCAGATGAACGCCCTGTACGCGCGAGCCTTTAAAAAGAAACCCAGTTAGGCCGCCGTTTCCACGGAGGACCCTTTCATTTCCTTTAAATTTTCGAAAAGGACGATTTGCCACGCCATAACAAAGGGCGGAAACAGGAGTTGCGCGGCAATGGGTCCGACAACCGGGATAAAACTCAAAAGCATATTGCCGACAATCGCGACCACGCCGCAGACAAGAAGCCGGCCGAATAACCCCATCCATGAACCGCTGACGAGTTCGCTGGAGCGGCTGAACGAAGCGAACGCGGATTGGCCTTCGGTAACCAACAGAAGCGGCGCAAAAGAATATTTGACCGCCAGCCAGACGCCGGGCACCAGCAAAAGGGCCAGGCCCACCATGGTCAAGGCCGCATAACAGATATTGACGATGATCAAGGGGAACATCAGCCCGACCGCGCCTAAAAGAATCCCTGGCAGGGCCCTGGGTTCCCCGGCGCCGGGGTTTTTAGGATGCGGGTATAAGGCCAGGTAAGCCGCGCCTTGGGCCCAAAGAAAAATAATGATATTAACCACGACCGCGATCCACATTTGAGGAGCGAAGACCAAATCCATCACTTGTTCCTGGGGCAGAGCGCCCAGAATTTCTTGGATGTTTTGAGGGTTGGCAACGGTGCCTTCCGGCGTGGCGTCTTTTAAGGCGTTCATCAGGCCCCGGGTGCCCCAGGCGCTGACGCCCATGGCAATGGCCACGTGAATGGCCCGCACAATGCCGACCGGAACGATGCGCGAAATAACGATCGCGATGCTGCGGCTGAACAACTCCCCGATTTTTATTAGTGACATGCAACCCCCCTCTCTTAGAATCTCAAATTTTAAATTCCAGATTTATCCAAACCTGGGATAGTTTATTTGGAATTTATTGGCTGCGCAAGGGTCAATTTGCGGTTTGGCGGCAGCTAGATAAGACATGGGCGAGGGGGGAGTTGAACCCCCACGGGTTGCCCCATACGGTCCTGAGCCGTACGCGTCTGCCAATTCCGCCACCCGCCCGAAATTCTATCTGCTATTCTATCAGAGATGTCTAAGTCAGAAAAAAAGAAGATTTTAGCCAGCAACCGCAAAGCCTATCACCGTTTCCATATTTTGGAGACCCTGGAGGCGGGGATTGTCTTGACCGGCGCTGAAACCAAATCCGCCAAAGGCGGACACGTGGCGTTGGTGGACAGTTACGCCGTGCTTAAAAACGGCGAGGCCTGGCTGTTGAATTGTCATATCGCGCCGTATGCCTATGACACTTCGCGCTCGGCCGAACCCGCGCGCACGCGTAAGCTCCTACTCAAAAAAGTCGAAATCGAGCGGGTGATGGGCAAGATTCAAGCCAAAGGATTGACCGCCGTGCCGCTTGAGGTCTACGTCAATGAGAAGGGCCGGGTTAAGCTGAGCCTGGCTCTGTGCAAGGGCAAAACAGGCATTGACCGCAGGGATGATATTAAACGTAGAGATATCGATCGGGAAATGGCGGGAAAGTACAAAATTAAATAGGGCAGAGCGTAGTTACCACATAATCCCCAGGTTGATTTTTGCATCCTCGGTGCACATTTGATGCGGATCCCAAGCCGGTTCCCAAATCAGCTTGACCTCGGCTTGAGTGACGCCGGGCACGGTTTCCACGGCGCGTTTGGTCGCTTCCTGGAGCATGGGCCCGTAAGGGCACATGGGCGTGGTCAAGGTCATGAAAACGTCGACTTTGCCGCCATCAACATCGATCCCGTAAATCAAGCCCAAATCAACGATGCTCAAGTGGATTTCCGGGTCGATGACTGGTTCCAGCGCCTTGGCGATGTCTTTTGTGGCCGGCATTTTATTCTCCTTCAACATGGCGCAACGCCACTTTGTTCCCGGCTCCCTTGATCGCATACTCGGCTAAGCCTTCGCTTAAGGTATTCCAGGCCAAAACCGCGCATTTGACGCGCACCGGGTATTTTTTGACGCCTTCCAATGATTCCATGTCTTCCATGGCTTCGGGCCAGGAGTCGGTCCCATTGGAAAGCATTTTGTTGCGGAACAGCTGAATACGGGATTTAATTTCGTTGATGGATTGACCCTCCAGCGCTTCGGCCATCATAGAGGCCGAGGCTTGGGAGATGGCGCAGCCATTGGGGTTGATGCGCAAATCTTGAATTTTTTCTCCAGCGAGCTTGGCGGTTATTTGAATTTCGTCCCCGCAAAAAGGGTTGGCTCCCGTTAATTCGATATCAGGGGAATTGACGACGCCTTTATTCCTGGGATTTTTAAAATGATCCAGAATAACGTCGCGGTAAAGGTCTTCTTCAAAAGCGCCCATTACATGAACACCTTCTGAATTTTGGGGATCGCCGCGGCCAGGGCATCGATTTCCTCGATGGTGTTGTAGAGATAAAAGCTCGCCCGTGTCGTGCCCATAATGCCCAAGCGGCGCATCAAGGGCATATTGCAATGATGCCCGACGCGCACGGCCACACCCTCCCTGGCCAAGAGCGTGCCGGTGTCATGCGGGTGCATGCCTTTAAGATTAAAGGAAACCACGCCGCAGCGTTCCGGGGCGGTTTTTGTGCCGTAACAGGTGACGCCCTCAATGGCCCTTAGCCGTTGCAACGCATGGGTGGTTAACGCCACCTCATGTTCATGAATGGCTTTCAAGCCGATGGCATTGAGGTAATCCAGGGCCGCGCCGAAAGCGATGGCATCCGCGATATTGGGCGTGCCGGCCTCGAATTTCCAGGGCAAATCATTCCATTTGGCGCCGTCTAAGCGTACTTCCTTGATCATATCCCCGCCGCCCAGGAACGGCCCCATGCCCTCCAGCACGTCTTTTTTTGCGTAAAAGACGCCGATGCCTGTCGGCCCCAGCATTTTGTGGGCGGAGAAAACCAGAAAATCGCAATCCCAGGCCGCAACATTAACCGGCAAATGAGGCACGCCCTGAGCCCCGTCGATTAAGATTTTGGCGCCGGGCGCCAGGCGCCTGATTTGAGCGATCAGCTCCGGCACAGGGTTGATAGTGCCCAGCGAATTGGACACATGGGTGAACGCGATGAGGCGGGTTTTGGACGAGGACAATGAAGGCAAGTCTTCCCATTTTGGCTTGCCGGTTTCCGGAGCATAGGGGACAAAACGGATCACGGCTTTTTTTCGTTGGGCCAGAAGCTGCCAGGGCACGATGTTGGAATGATGCTCCATTTCCGTCAAAAGGATTTCATCGCCTTCGTTGACATTGGCGTCGCCCCAGGCATAAGCCGCCAGGTTGACCGCTTCGGTGGCGTTTCTGGTGAAGATAATCGAGGCGGTCTCTTTCGCGCCGATAAAATCAGCGATTTTTTTGCGGGCCGCTTCATAGGCATCGGTAGCTTTCTCTGAAATTTCATAAACGCCGCGATGAACATTGGCATTGTAGTTTTCGTAATACTCCACCAACGCGTCGATGACGGCTCGGGGTTTTTGCGTGGTCGCGGCATTGTCTAAATAAACGACTTTGCCTTGGGTGATTAAAGGGAAATCGCGGCGGATATCGTCGATGGTGCGTCCGTTAAGATGCGGCGCTTTCGGGGATTGTAATCCAGATTTCACCGTTTTTGACCTCCACGGGATAAACTTCGATCGGCATAATCGCCGGCATGCGCACGGCTTTGCCTGTTTTTAAATCAAACCGGGCCCCATGCCTCGGGCATTCCACGACGGCCTGCTCATTAATCGGCCCGGTGGCGACTTCTCCGTCGTCATGACTGCATCGGTCCTCAAAGGCGTAAATTGTTTCATTCATTTGGCGAAGCGCGACGCGTTTGCCGTCGGCCAGCGTAAAAATATGAGTTCGCTCGTTCTGAATCTGGGCGGCTTGAGCGATTTTAATTTTGGGCATCAGGGTACCAGCATTTTCTCAAGTTGCGCCGCGACCGTCCATCGAGCCTGATTCTCGGGCAGGCGTCCGGCGGTGTCATGCATAAAGCCGGCCGTTAAAATATGCTCGGCATCGCGTTCGTTCAAGCCCCGGCTCATCAGGTAAAACTTTTGTTCTTCGTCCAAATGGCCGACCGTGGCCGCGTGTTTGGCCCGGACATCATCGGCCAAAATTTCGAGCCTCGGATCCGGAATGGCTTGGGCGTCTTGAGATAAGAGCAGATTGTTAGCCGTTTGATAGGCCTCGGTGCCGTTGGCCCCTTGCTCGATTTTAATGAGCCCGTAAAAACTCGAGCGCGAGCGGCCCCAGAGCGCGGACTTCCACAGCATATCGCTGGCCGTATGCGGGGCTTGATGGCGTTGGATGATGACGGTGTCGAAATTTTGGCGGCCGTGCCCGAGCACGGCGCCGGTGATGCGGCTTTGGGCGTTCGGCCCGGCAGCGTCGGCGGCAATATCCAGGCGCCGGGCGGCTCCGCCCGTTTCCAGGTGAAAAAGATGAAGGCGCGCGCCGGCGGCGACATGGGCCGCCTCGTAAGCGAAGCTGTGAAACGAATCGCCTAAGTTTTGAATGACGACATAATTTAATTCGGCATCTTCCTCAAGATAAATTTCAGTCGCTCCGACGGTCAACGCCGTTGTCGAAGATTCACCGCTCCAGTCTTCGATTAACGTCGCCCGGGACCCGCGGCCAAGCAAAATAAGATTTCTCGTGAAAAAAGCCGCGTTTGTTTTGCCGGAGCAATGGAAGCGCGCGAAAATGGGGGTATCGAGCGTCCGGCCCTCCGGCAAATGCAAAACAATCCCGTCTTGGGCTTGGGCCATGTTCATGGCTTCCAATTTGCCGCGCGCGGCAGGGATCAGCCGGCCCAGTTTTTCTTCGATGAGCCCCGGATGGTCCTCGGCGAATTCATGAAGACCGGTCAAATGTTCGGAACGCTCGGTCAGGCAATTTTTAGCCTCGGGGGTAAACCCATTCCTCAACAGGGAAAGGTCCGTTCGTTTGTAGAGTTCGTTATTGGGCGCCGGCCATGACAATCGGGCGAACAAATCCCCGGCTTCTTCGCTTATTTTTTTTAGGGGCGTGATCGTATTGGCCATGACCGGCGGCATCAGCCAACCGCTCCTTCCATTTCAAGTTCGATGAGCCGGTTCATTTCAACCGCGTATTCAAGCGGCAAGGTTTTAATAAAAGGCTCCATGAACCCGTTAACGATCATGGTCATGGCCGCTTTCTCATCAAGCCCCCGGCTCATCAGGTAAAAAAGCTGCTCTTCGCCGATTTTGGCGACGGTGGCTTCGTGAGCGATAGAAGCGGAGCGTTCTTCGACTTCCATCGTAGGGTAAGTATCCGAACGGCTCTCAGGATCCATTAATAGAGCATCGCAGCGCACCGCTGACTTGGCGTTTTTGGCTCCCTTGTGAACTTTCAAAAGCCCGCGGTAAGAACTGCGGCCGCCGTCTTTGGAGACCGATTTTGAAGTGATGGTGGATGTCGTATCGGGCGCTGCGTGATAGATTTTTCCGCCCGTATCTTGGTGTTGGCCGGAGCCGGCAAAGGCCACCGACAGGATTTCACCGTGGGCTTTGGGGCCGACCAAGTAAACGCAGGGGAATTTAATCGTTAAGCCGCTGCCCAAATTAGCGTCAATCCAGCGCACAGTCGCACCCTCATGAGCGACAGCGCGTTTGGTGACCAAGTTAAAAACATTCTTGGACCAATTTTGAATCGTGGTGTAGCGGATGGTCGAGCCAGGCAAGGCGATCAGCTCCACAACAGCCGAGTGTAGAGAGTTGGTGGTATAAGAGGGCGCCGTGCAACCTTCGATATAGTGAATGTCGGAACCCTCATCCGCGATAATAAGCGTACGCTCGAATTGCCCGGCGTTTTTAGCGTTAATTCTAAAGTACGCCTGCAAGGGCAGATCTACTTTGACCCCTCTGGGTACGTAGATGAAAGAGCCGCCCGACCAAACGGCGGTATTTAAAGCCGCAAATTTGTTGTCGGC
Organism: Elusimicrobiota bacterium; assembly: GCA_016180815.1. Lineage (NCBI taxonomy): Bacteria > Pseudomonadati > Elusimicrobiota > Elusimicrobiota bacterium. The sequence continues at coordinate 16,033 of JACPAN010000015.1, read as the reverse complement.
TGAAGGGATGACGGAGCCGAAATATTGTTTAACGATATCGGGGTATTGTTTTAAGCCCGAGTCCATGTCAAGGAAAATAACCCCTTTCTTGGTCAGGGTTTCTTGAATTGAGTGATACACCGCTTCGCTGTCAAATTGGCTGGTGACGCCGGCCAGGAATTTTTTTTCCGCCTCGGGTATGCCTAAGCGGTCGAAAGTTTTTTTAACGTCTTGGGGCACGTCATCCCAGGATTCCGCCGTTTTGTCGGAGCTTCGCAGGTAGTAGTAGATATCGTCAAAATTAATTCTCGACAAGGCTTCGCTGTCGGTCCAAGCAGGCATCGGTTTTTTAAAGAAAATATCCAAGGCTTCAAGCCGGATTTTCTTCATCCACTCCGGCTCTTCTTTAATGTGAGAGATCTCTTCAACGATTGTTTTCGAAAGTCCTTTTTTTGATTGGAAGGTGTGCTTTTCGGGAACGGAAAATCCGTATTTTTCCAGGTATTCGCTCCCGATATCGATGCTCGCTTTTTTTGCCATTTCCATTACCCTTTTTTGTTTATTCGCCGGCTAGGCCTTCACCGGCGTTTTTTGAAATTTTTCATAGCCTTCCCTCTCCAACGTTTCGACCAAGTCCGGTCCGCCGCTGGCCGCCACCGCGCCGTCGACGAGCACATGCACGAAATGCGGCCGCACAAAATCCAGCAAGCGCTGGTAGTGGGTGATCATAATCATGCCGACGCCGGGGGCCCGGGCGAATTGTTCGATGCCGCCGGCCACAACTTTCAAGGCGTCGATATCCAAACCCGAGTCGGTTTCATCCAGTAGGGCCAAGCGGGGCTTCAAGATCGACAGTTGGAGCACTTCAAGGCGTTTTTTTTCACCGCCCGAGAATCCGTCGTTGACGGCCCGGGACATGAACGCTTCCTCGATTTTTAAATCGGCCAATCTGGTTTTGACGATTTTGCGAAAATCCTTAAGCTCGGCTTCCCGGCCCAGAGCCTTCAATGAGTGGCGCAGAAAATTGGCCACGGTCACCCCGGGCACGGCTACGGGGTATTGAAAGGCGAGAAAAACGCCTTTGGCCGCCCGTTCATTTGGTTTGAGGTTCAGCAAATCTTCGCCTTTGAAAATGATTCGGCCGCGCGTCACCGTGTATTTAGGGTGTCCGGCAACGACAAAAGCCAGGGTTGATTTCCCCGAACCATTGGGGCCCATCAGCGCATGAATTTGTCCTTCCTCAACGGTCAGATTCAACCCTTTTAAAATTTCTTTTCCGTCAACATTGACCCACAAGTCCTTAACTTCAAGCAAGGTCATGATTTAACTCCTTTCCTTCTTGTTTAGAATTATCCCCAGCGCCCGGGGCGTTTCCCGGCGACATGGCCGACGAAGCCTTGAGAGCCGCCATGACGTCGGTATTCATGGTTATCGATGTTTTATTTAAAAGATCTTCCAATGTGACGCTGTTTAAAACTCGCCAGATTTCCTGATAAATGGCATGCCAGACGCTCCTGATGCTGCAGACGCCGCTCATATGAACGCATTCTTTTTTTTCTCCGGGGAATTGACGGCAGACCTCCAGATCGTTTTTAGGATGGGTCGCCAAAGCAGCCATGACCAAGGACATGGTGATTTCTTTCGGAGCGGCGGATAAGACGTAGCCGCCTTTGGGACCTCGCAAGCTTTTGAGCAACTTGGCTTTGCGTAGTAAAAACATCAGTTTTCCGACATAAGCCGTTGACAGCCCTTCTGCTTGAGCGACGGCTCCGATGTCCACGGGGCGCCCCTTGGCCACGGCGACTTGTAAGATACAGCGCAACCCGTATTCTTGCGCGGAGCTGATTTTCATATTAATGATCCCTACAGAGATATTTTAACATAACATTACTATTTTGTAAAGATTAGTTAGATGTCTAAAAGAGGGATTGAATGACAGCTTATCAAAACTCTACTTTTTCATCAAGTTATTGCATTTTAAGCAAAGCAGGATTCGGTGTTTGATTCTGGCGGCGGCCATTTTTGTGTGTTAGAGTTACAGAACCGATGAGGAAAAAATCGAATATTCGCGAGCTTTTGCTGGCGTGCTCTTTCCTTTCCGGCTGGGCGGCGCTGACGTATGAGATTTTATGGGTCCGGCTTTTTTCATTGATTTTCGGGCATACCACCTTTGCCGTATCCACAGTTTTGGCCGCGTTTATGGCCGGTCTGGCGTTGGGCAGTTTTTGGGGCGGCCGCTGGGCGGACCAACCGTTTCGTTTGCGGTTTTTGCCGAAAAGTTTTTTGTCCGGGCGGTCTCTCCTGCAAGCCTATGCCATCACCGAGATCGGGCTTGCGTTTCTGGGCGTTTTATCCGGGCCCATGATCCGCATGGTGGAATCCGCGCTTAATTATTTGGGCATCGGGCAATGGATGTTCTGGTATCAAAGCCTGGGGTGGTTCGTGGTTTTGTTCGCGTTGCTTTTGCCGGCTACTTTTTTAATGGGCGTGACCCTTCCCCTGGTCGTGGTTTGGGCCAAAAAAACGGCCCACCGGGCTTCGGAAAACATGTCCTCTTTTTACGGGGCCAATACGGCGGGGGCTGCTTTGGGCACATTATTAGCCGGTTTGGTTTTGCCGCCGTATTTAGGCATTGCTTGGTCGCTTCGTTTCGCCGCTTTTCTTAATGTGCTGGCTGCAGGCATTGCCTGGCGTTCGTATCAAATGGAGAAGAGCATGCCTGCGGAGGGGGACGATTCCGCGTCTGCTCCTGAGGACGTTTTGGAAAATGCTCCGCGGCCGGGTTATGCCAGGGTCTGCGTGATTGTCGGGTTATCCGGTTTTGCGGCCTTGCTTTTTGAGGTGGGCTGGACCCGGGCCTTGGCCTTGGTTCTAGGGTCGTCGATCTATGCTTTTACCATCATGCTGTTTACATTTCTTCTTGGGTTGGCTTTGGGCAGCGCGGCTTTCCAGTGGATGTCCAAGCGGCGTTTCGTGAATTTAGCCGGTTTAGGCTGGGTTCAATATGGGATTGCCGGCTTTTCCTTGGCCTCGATCGTTGTGTTGGGTTATTTGCCTTATCTTTTCGTGCATATTTATCCGATTTTGTCCAAATCTTTTTATTTTTTGGAAGGCGGGCATTTCATTTGTTGCGCCCTGGTCATGATTATGCCCACATTTTTAATGGGTTTGTCTTTGCCTTGGGCCTTGGCCGTGGTGGAGACCAGCGGGCGCGAGGGGTCCCGATTGGGCGGCCTTTACGCAGCCAACACGATTGGATCGATTCTGGGTTCCGTGTTGGCGGGATTTTTGCTGATTCCTTCAATCGGCGTTGAGCGCACGCTATTGTTGGGGCTGGGCGTCAACGCCCTTGCTTTTTTGGCGGCTTCGTTTCATTACTCGAGGCGCCGTCTGATCGGAACATGGGCGCCGGTCGGCGCCTTGGGGCTGCTGGCGGGGTTGTTTGCCGTGGCGCCGCGATGGAATAAAACGATCATGAGTTCCGGCATGTTTGTTTATGCCGAAGATTACGACCATAAAATTTCCTTTCGCGAACTTGTCGATACCCTAGAGGAGGACCGGCTTCTCTTCTATAAGGATGGAATATCCGCGACGATCGCTGTTTTTGAGGAGCCGTCGGGCAATCGGTATTTGCGGACCAACGGCAAAACCGACGCTTCGTCGCGCCGCGACATGGAGACCCAGCTCATGGTCGGCTATTTGCCCCTTTTTCTCCACCCCAATCCCGCGAAAGCGCTGGTCATCGGTTTCGGCAGCGGCACCAGCGCCGGCGCGGTGGTTCAAGGGGCGGCGATGGAGCGCGTTGATCAGATTGAGATTGAATCGGCCGTGTTGGCCGCGGCGCCGTATTTTCGCAAAGAAAACAATAATGTTTTGCTCAATCCAAAAATGCGGTTTCATTTGACGGACGCCCGGCATTGGCTGGCCTCCACCGAAGAGCGTTACGACGTGATTGTCTCGGAACCGTCGAATCCTTGGATCGCGGGTGTGGCAAATCTCTACAGCATCGAAGCATTTGGATTGGCGAGGCGGGCCTTGGCGCCGGGGGGCATTTTCTGCCAGTGGTTCCACAGCTATTCCATGAGCGAAAAAGACTTCAAAATGGTGCTGGCTACGTTTTTGAATGTTTTTCCCAATGCCCAGCTTTTTAATATTCGGGATGTGGATTTTTTGATCGTGGGCGCCAACGGCGATTGGGATATCGATTATGAACGTATCAGCCGGGCGCTGGCCGCAACCCCGGCGGCGGTCGCCAGTTTAACCCCCCTGGGGCTCAATCAGCCGTATCCTTTTTTGATGGAGGATTTCATGCTGGCCAACGATGATTTGCGCGCTTATATCGGAGGGCGCGTCGATTTAAATACCGACGACCGGCCGATTCTTGAATTTTCAGCGCCGAAGAGTCTTTATATGACCGGTGAGCAGAGAAAAATCAACAGGAATTTAGCTTCGGCGAAAATGCAGCGATACCCGGACGGTTTCAAGAATTTTACGCGGTTGGCCCCAGGAAAAAAAGCAGGGTCTAGAAATCGCTCTCGGCGATAAAAGCGTTTTCCAAGTGCTCCACGCTTCCGTTGCTCAAGTCAACGGCCACGGCATCGAATCGGCAAGGTGTTTCCATGGAGCGGCCCCTAAAGTGAAGATAAGTCTGAGCCAGGCGTTGCAAGCGCGCTTGTTTGGTTTTGTTGACGGCTTGCCAGGCGCCCTCTTGATCGCTCGTTCTGGATTTGACTTCGATGAAGACCACGGTGCCGTTTTTGGCTTGGGCCACAAAATCCAATTCTCCGGACCGGCAGCGCCAATTGCGATTTAAAATCGTCAAGCCCGCTTTTTGTGTCAGGTAGGATTCGGCCAAACGTTCTCCTTGCCGGCCTTTGGATTTAGACGAGCGGGAGAACAATCGTTCAAACATGAAAATTTTGGGAAGCGGGCGTTACCCTTACGAAGCGGATGTGGCTGTGGGGGAAACTTCCGTTTTAGCGGGGGTTTCCGCCGGTGTTGTTTTAACGCCGGCGGCGACTTCTTTGGAGGCTTTCGGAGTTTTATCGTCTTCCTGGAAAGCCACGGTATGCGCTTTGCCGGATAGCTGACGCATGTAATAAAGCTTGGAGCGGCGGACTTTGCCGCGGCGGACGACGGTCATGCTCGCAAAACGCGGGCTGGCCGTTGGAAAAATGCGTTCGACGCCCACGCCGAAGGAAATTTTTCGAACGGTCATGGTCTGGCTGACGCCGGACCCCCGGACTTTGATCAGCGTGCCTTCAAAGGTTTGAATGCGTTCCGAGCCCTCTTCGATGATTTTGAATTGGACGCGGATCGTATCGCCGACATTGGCGTTTTTAAACTGTCTCATGACGGGCTATTTTAGCAAATCCTTGCGTCGTTGATGGGTCAGCGAAAGGGCCTTGGCCCTGCGCCAGGCTTTAATTTGAGCATGGTGTCCGCTTAGGAGAATCCGGGGTGTTTTGCGGCCTCGCCACAGCAAAGGGCGTGTGTACTGCGGCCATTCCAAAAGTTGATTTTTGCCCTCATGGATGGAGAAGGATTCTTCGACCAGGGATTCGGCTTCCTTAATCACCCCCGGGACGAATCGGGCAACAGCCTCGATGACGGCCATGGCCGGCACTTCGCCGCCCATGGTCACAAAATCGCCGATAGAAAGTTCCCCGTCGAAATAAGGCCTGACCCGCTCATCCACGCCTTCATAGTGGCCGGCCAGCAGAACAAGGGCTCGTTGTCCGGCTAAACGTCGGGCCGATTCCGGGCCCAGCCGCGTTCCGCGAGGGGAAAGAATGAGGCCGAGCGGTTTCTTTTGAAGTTTGGCGAGGCAGTTTTTTTTCACGAAGGTCAGGCTTTGGTAAATGGGTTCGGCCATTAAAACCATGCCCGGACCGCCGCCATAAGGCCGGTCATCCGCCTGAGCGTGCGGGCCCTGGGCGAAGTCGCGGATATTATGAGCGTGGATCGAAATCAGGCCGCTCTGGATGGCTTTGCCGATTAAGCTTGTTTTTAGGAAAGAATTGAAAGCTTCCGGAAAAAGAGAAAGGATTTCAAAGCGCATGATTGGACTCATCAGCACCGGCCGCCGGGCCGTTTGCTGATTAGTTGAGGATTTTTTCTTTGCGCAGAAGACGGCCGGCTGCGGGTGAAAGCTGGGCGCCGTTTTTAATCCAGGTGTCCAGACGCTCTTTTTTGAAGTTTTTGACTTTCTCACCGTCTTTGGCTTTGGGGTTGTATGAGCCCAAAACCTCAAGGGGAGGAGTGTTGGTTCCGCGCGTCGATTCAACGGCCACAAGCCGGAAATGAGCCGCTTTGGGTTTACCGATCCTCTGAAAACGAATAGCAACCATTAATTTCTCCTAGGGATAATCATTATATCATGAAACCGCGTTTCACGGCGGGCTCGATTCACCTTCCCAGAGTTTTTTGAATAGCCTCAACCAGGCGCGGGACCGTCCGGCTGGGGTCTTCCCGGTACAAGGCCGACCCGACTACCAGCACATTGGCCCCGGCTTGAACGACTTTTGGGATGGTCGTTTCGCTGATGCCGCCGTCCACCTCGAGCCAGCGCGGGCCGGAGCCGCCCAGGAGCGCGCTGGCTTGGGCTACCTTGGGGACGCATTCTTCGATAAAGCTTTGTCCTGCGAATCCGGGATTAACGGTCATGACCAGTAGAAGATCGATCAGGGGCAGCAATTCCTTGGTCCGGTCGACCGGCGTATCCGGCCGCAAGGCCAAACCAGTTTTTTTGCCGAGCTTGCGTATCAATTGCAGGCATTCCTCGGCCGGATCGTCGGCTTCAAAATGCACGGTGATCAAATCCGCGCCTTTTTCCGCGAACACGGGGAGAAGGTTTTTGGGGCGGCTCACCATCAAGTGAACGTCCACGAACAAAGAGCTTTTCTTTTTGATTTGAGCGACGACGTCGGGCCCGAAGGACAAATTGGGCGTGAAATGTCCGTCCATAACGTCGACTTGAACCCATTCCACGGCTTTGGTGTCTTCGGCGCGTTTTAAATCGCGTTCCAAATTCAGAGGATCGGCGCCCAAAATGCTGGCGGCGAGGATGATTTTGGATTCACGTTTGGGGTTTTGCTGTTTCGATGTTTGTTCAAGGGCCATGGGCATGATTCCTCCGTTTATTTTAGAGTGCGTTCTTCGGTGAAAACCCCGTCCAGATAAATTCTGATGCGGGCCTGCTCTTTCGCCGCGATTTGGCCGACCGGCGCGCGGACTTTTTCACCCGGCCCGGCGCGTCCGTGAAAGATTTGTTTTTCGCCGCCCTTGCCGAGCATTTTGAAGACGACTTCCCGGTCGCGCAGGGGCTTGGCCGGCAGCGTGAATTCGATGACCGGGCCCTCCGGAGACGACGACAAGTTGCGGGCCACGGTCAGCTCGAGGGTGGTCCGCGTGAGGTTTGAGTTTTTGTCTAAAACAGCATCGGGTTTTAAGTTTTGTTTGAGAACATTGCGGTCGGCCGCGCCTGCGGCGTTCCATTCCTCGTGCACGCGAAAGCCCAGCCCGTTATTGTTCGCCCAGGCGATGGCCGTTTCAGCGTCTTTATTCGTGAAATCCGGCACAATCAGTTTATCCGCCGGCGGTTCGCCGAGGCTGATGGTCAGATTGATTAATTCCCCCTTTTCCGCCAAGCCCAGCGGCTTTGGGTCCTGATCAACCACATAGCTTTTGGGCTGCTTGAGCGAGTAAATTTCAGCGGTTTCCCCCAGCGCCAGTTGGGCCGTCCGGATTTCGATTTCCGCTTTTCTCAGCGGCATGCCGATTAATTCAGGAACCGCTATTTTTTCGCTGCCCAAGGAAACAGCCACGCGGATGATTTTCCCTTCGCGGACTTTGGCGCCGGGCAAGGGGTGCTGTTTTAAAATCGCGCCCGCCGGTAAATCCGGGGCGTATTCATCAGCTTCCTTGGCCATGGCTAAGCCCAGGCGCGAGACGATGGTGATGGCCTGATTCAGCGGCCTGTTCCTTAAATCCGGAACCTCGACTTCTTTTCTGGCATGGACAATGGAGCGCATCAGGTATTCCAGGGCTCCGTAACCTGCGCCAAGGACAACGGCGGTTTGAAGCAAGAAGAGAAGCCACCACCCCAGCAACCGTTTAATAATGTCCATGAATCAAGCGTCGATCAATAAATCAGTTTGGGGAATTCCGGGCCCCCGGTTTTGCGGGATTGAAGGCCCAGGCGTTCGGCCATCACTTTTAAACGTTCTACGCGCTTGTTGACCGGAGGATGGGTTGAGAACAACGACATCAAACTCTCTCCTCTTAAGGGATTGGCGATTAAGAGATGGGCCGTAGTCGGGTTAGGCTGCCAGGGCACGGCCCGCGCCGCCTGATGGATTTTGACCAAGGCATCGGCCAGGGCCAGGGGATCATCGCAGAGGTCCGCGCCGCCGCGATCCGCTTCATATTCCCGGCTTCGGGAAACGGCCATTTGAATGAGCATGGCCGCCAGAGGAGCGAAAATGACCACAGCCAGAGTGGCTAAGGGGTGTCCCCCGCGCTCATCGTTTCTGCGTCCGCCGCCGAAATACATGCCCCATTGCGCGATGCGGGCCAATGTGTAGACGACGCCCGCCAAAATAGCGGCGATGGTGGAAATTAAAATATCCCGGTGCAGAACATGGGAAATTTCATGGGCCAAAACCCCGCGCAGTTCGCGCGGGGAAAGCACGCGCATAATGCCCTCGGTCACGGCCACGACCGCATTCGCCGGATTTCTTCCCGTGGCAAACGCATTGGCCATGGGCCCCGGGATGATATAGACCCTGGGCACGGGGATATTGGCTTTTTGGGCCAATTCAGCAACCATATCGTGAAGATCGGGGAATTTTTCTTTGGAGGCCGGTTTGGCTCCGTACATGGCCAAGACGATTTTATCCGAGAAAAAGTAGGCGATCAGATTGGAGGCCACGGCAAAAACCAGACCCATCATCAGGCCGCCGCGTCCGCCCGCTAATTCGCCGACCAAGAGCATCAGGCCGGTTAAGGCCAGCATTAGCAAGAATGTTCGAAAGTATTTAAATGCCATATTTAAGGTTGCCTCCCTTTGATCCCCTGGAGAAAGGCCCAGGCGGACATGGCGCGGCCGCCTTCGGGCCGCAACTCGTGAATCATTAATTCGCCCGATCCACATTTTATGAAAAACCCAAGAGGGCGCTCAATGCGCGTGATTTCGCCGGCGCCTCCCTCTCCGGGATGCTGGTCAGCGCCGGCCTTGGCTTTTAAAATTTGAACCGGACGGCCTTCAATAGTGGCCCGGCAAGTGGGCCAGGCTGAAAAAGCTCGGATTTTTCGTTCGAGGACGTGGGCGGGCTCCGACCAATTGAGTTGGCCGTCATTTTTGTTTAAACGCTTCGCATAGGTGGCCAAAGACTCGTTTTGAGGAGTTTTCAAAGCCCTGCCTTGTTCGATCAGCGTCAATGCTTCAGGCAAAAGTTCGGTCCCGATATCCGTTAAACGCTCCAAAAGTTCAGGCGCGGTTTCTTCAGGTTTGACCGGCGTTCCCCGTTGGATTAAGATCGGGCCTGTGTCCATGCCTTCATCAAGCCAGAAAATCGTGACCCCGGTTACGTCCAAACCTTCCAGAATCGCGTATTCTGCGGGGGCCGCTCCGCGCAGCTTGGGCAACAGAGAGAAATGAACATTGATAAAACCTTTTTTTGGGATTTCAAGGATGCGTTTGGGCAGAATTTTTCCATAAGCCACGACAACGCCTAGATCCGGCGCCATGGTTCGCCACGCTTTTTCGTGTTGATCATCGAGTTGTTCAGGCTCAAAAACCGGCCTCAAATTCAATTCCTGAGCCAGGGATTTGACGGGAGACGGCGTTTTTTCCAGACCGCGGCCTTTAGGTTTGTCGGCCCGCGTGATAATGCCGGCAATGTCGTTGGGGCGGGCTTGATGAAGCGCGGCCAAATGCCGGGCCGCCGTTTGGGGTGTTCCGAAAAAAAGTAGTTTCAATCCGCGACGAGAGCCGGGCGGGTCGTGACCTGCCGCTCCCAAATCGTTTGATAGCGCTTGATTTCTTTCTGGACGTTGACTTTTTGCATGATGGAGAGCCGGTCCACGAAAAGTTTGCCGTCGAGATGATCGATTTCATGTTGGAGCGCGCGGGCCAAGAGCCCTGTCCCCCGGATTTCCCAAGGCATGCCCTTTTGGTCATAACACAAAACCCGCGCCTTGGCCGCGCGGCCTAGGCGTTTATAAATGCCGGGCAAGGACAAGCAGCCCTCCGGCTCCTCTTGTTTGCCTTCCAAAGCCGTCAGTTTTGGGTTGATAAGGACCAAGCGTCTGGATTGCCCGCCCGGGCGAACGTCGATGACCGCCAGACGAAGCGGAATGCCAATTTGATTGGCGGCCAAGCCCACGCCGCTGACCGCGTACATGGTCTCGAACATGTCTTCGACCAGTTTGCTCAACTCATCCGACCAGCCTTCCACTTTTTTGGACTTGGTCTTTAAAACCTTTTCAGGGTACTTGGTGATGCGCAAAACAGCCATGGGTGGTATTTTAGTATTTGCGTCGGGGATTCTTCATTGAGAATGGGCCCAAGCCGTCGGCGCGTTCCATTGATTTTTCGGTATGCGCAGGACGGTGTCCAAGCCTTCCCATCCGATCCAGAGCGATGTGTTGGCGAAGGCGCCCGCGCCCACGGGGCTGCGTTGATCGAGCAGAGGAAACTTAAACGTCGCCAGGGTGTCCAAGCGTTGAGAAATTTGGGTTTTGATGATGGTGGATGTTTCCGCATCCAAGAGGAAGAGTTTGTTGCCGTCTTTGCCGATGGCCACCGGCGCAGCCGCCGGTGAATGAAAGGCGGCCTCGATGGTTTTGGGCGGTTGATGATGCCAGTAAATTTTTTGCTCCTGGCTGTCCGCACTGATCAAGCGTTCGCCGTCGAAATACAGGCAGGAAGGGGAGGGACCCGGCGAGGGGAAGATGTCCATGATTTCAAAAGAGGGCTCGATTCGGTGCTGATAAATCACTTTTTTCCAGGAATCCGCGGTAAATGCGAATTCTCCGGCAATGGCCAGGCCCGAAAGGTGAATGCCTTTGACCGGGTAGGTTTTTTCGAGGACCAAGGTTTTCCCTTCAAGGCGGTAGCGATGAATTTCTTCGTCAAGCCAGTCGGCCACCCAAAGCCGATCATTGCTCCAGACCATGGCCGAAGGATGCTTCGAGGCCAAGGGGTAGGATTTCATCGGGTCGCGATTGATGAAGCGATGGGCTGCGATGGTGAGAACAGCCAGCATGAATCCGGCAAGCGCCGCAAGGATTAAATTTTTTTGAAATGATTTTTTGCCTGTTCCTTGGGGGAGCGGGGCCGTTGTCGGGCGCTCGGGCGGCGGGGATAGTTTTTCGGCCAGGCGCCGTTCGTACAGGCTTTGGCTTGTTTTTAATTGCCGTTCGGACAACGTGCGCTCGATGGCCGCGGCTAAATCGCGGTTATGGAACGGCTTGGTGAAGCAATCCGTGGCCCCGAGACTCATGACCTGACGCAAGGCTTCTTCATGCCCGTAACCGGTGATGATGAATACCGGCAAGTCCGCGGAGCGCTTCCTGATTTTTTCCAGAATTTCCACGCCGTCCATGCCCGGCAGGCGCAAATCCAGCAGCACCAAATCAGCCGGGTTTTGATCCAAGGCGCCCAGGGCCGAGGAGCCGTCCCCCGCCTCAAGCACGCTGTGGCCGAGCTCCTCTAAAAGTTGGCGCATGGCCAGGCGCATATCCGCTTCGTCATCGATGATTAAAATTTTTGCCATCGTTTAGGGCTTGCCCTTACGTTTTTTCCGCGACGCCTGCCGGCAGCGTTAATTCTACCGCTGTTCCTTGCCCTTGTATGCTTTCAATGCGCAATTCGCCTTGATGGGCGCGGATAATGCGTTTGGCAATGGCCAGGCCCAATCCTACGCCGCCCGGCTTGGTGGTGAAAAAAGGGTGCCCAAGCATGGGGCGGTGTTCCGGCCGTATGCCGGCGCCCGTGTCTCGAATAATAACAGCCGCCAGTTCGCTGCTTCGAGGGGCCGCTCCAATGGCCAGGCGCCCGCCGCCGGGCATGGCCTCGATCGCGTTAAAGAGAATATTCAGCAGCGCAATTTTGACGTGTTTACGGTCGGCCGAAGCGACAAGCCCTTCATCCGGAAGATTTTCAATTAATTCGATGCCTCGGGCCCGGCAATGTCCGGTGATGAGCAAAGACATTTCTTTCAACAAACGTTTGACCGGCCAGCTCTCTCGGTTGAGATGAAGCGGGCGGCAAAAATCCATGATTTCTTCCAGGCGTTTGGCTAATGAAGCCACTGAAGCCAGAACAGCCCGCTGTCGCGCCGTTTCTTTTTTTGAAATCCATTTGTTCTGCAAGGAGGCTTCGGCCGAGGCTTGGATAATGCCCAGAGGATTGCGAACCTGATGCGCGATATTTAAGGCCAGTTCATGGATGAATTCATTGCCGTCTGATTGCTGGCGCTCCAATTCGTTTTTCACGCCGGTTACATTTTTTTCAAGGCGCCGGAGGTGTTCTTTGAGGGCGGCTGTTTCCCGTTCGCGTTCGGAAACGGTTTGAAGCAGGGCCGCGCGTTCGCGCGTCAATTGCGCGACCTCTTGATGAAGCTGTGCTAAAGAGCGCGTATCGGATAGGGTCATGGGTTGGCCTCCTCATTTAAAGCCGGGATGATTAAAATTTGCCCCGGTGTGGTTTCACCGCCGCGGCGCAAACGGCCTTCGTTGGCTTTGTAAATTTTGGTCCATTGCGACTCATCGTCGTAATATTCGCGGGCCAGAGATTTGAGCGTATCCCCGGTTTTCACCGTATGCAAATGCATACGGTCAGCCGCCGGAACCCGTTGTTCCTCGGCCTTTATTTGGCGTTCTTCCAAGGCTTTTAAAGCCGCGCGCTCGCGTTCCCTGGCGGCCTTTGTTTCCTGGCGCGTTGTTTCCAAAAGCTCCTGAATGCCCTTGAGCTGGGTTTTAAGAGCCTCGAGTTCCGCGGCCGAAGCCCCAAAGGCGGCGCTGGCCGTGGACGCATGGATGCCGGCCTCGAATGTATACCCAAAGCGCTCGAGCGCGGATTCCAGCTGGCGCAAGCGGACCTCCTTTTCCCTCAATTGGGTTCTGGCTTTATTCAATTCTTCGGTCAAAATAGCGGATTCCTCGGGCGTCAAGGCTTCGGCTTGGGCCGTCAATGATTTTTTAGGACGCTCCCCGAAAGGAACGCTGATGGACACCCGATGGCTGCCGTTCGTGGATTCGATGCCGGAAAGCGGCAGGTTGATGGAATAATCCAAGGCGAAGGATTTAGCCCGCAATCCGAATCCCGCGGTGACTTGGCGCACGCTTCGATTGCCGAAAATGAATCCGGCCCGGCCCGCGATGCGGCCGTCAAATACCCAGCGCTCGGCCCCGGCCTTTAGGCTTTGCTCGTTCAACTGCCGGAACAGTTGAATGGCGATATTGGCTTGGGGCCGGTGATGGGCGAAGCCTAATTCATGGATGGGCGCGATCGGGTCCGGGTCTTTTAAGCCGATATCAGGGCTGTTGATGTTGGCGCTGCGATAAGCCAAAGAATAACCGGGCAGGCCCCGGTACAACAGGCCGAGATCCAAGCCTAGGGCCGAAGCCTGGGTCCCGTATGTTTTGAAAAAAGGATTGGCCCCTGCCGTCGGATCGGCGCCGAGTTTGAAAGTTGTTTTCAGCATTTTTAGGGTGGCGCCCCCATAGAGTTTGGGCAGGCCCCACGGCCAAATTTCTTTTCCGTAAGCCAGGGCGAATGTGTCCTCGCTGTAGAATTGCACCAGGCTGAAATTCATCCAGCCTGCGCCGATGGTGCCCATGTGTTTCCTGCGCCGGTGCAGCGGCCGGGTATAGCTTAAAAAGCCCGTGCCCAGATTGGAGGAATCCCAAAGCCCCAGGTACAACCGCGAATACCCGCTGGCGAATTCTTGATGCTCGATGAAGCCCAAGCCCGCGGGATTGACGAACGGAGCGTGCGCGTCATCTGCAATGGCCGCGAACGCGCCGCCCATGGCCGAGGGCCGCGCTCCGGGCAAATTTTCTTCGAACGCGGGGTAAAGTTCAGGCGTTGAAAACGCCATAAACAAAAGCAGCATCGTCGGAATCTTCAACGACGGCCGCCAGTTTGTTTTCATCGGGCCAGCACCACCGTGCCGTTGAATATTTTTCCTTCGGCTTTGAGTTGGTACAGATAAACGCCGCCGGGGGCCGCATTCCCCTCTGAATCCCGGCCGTCCCAAACATAGGCCGTGCCGTCGCTGGAAACGCTCATTTGCGCCACCAAGGCGCCGCGCAAATTGTAAATCCTGGCTTCGCTGACCTGACTGTCTTTGGGGTTGGCAAAACGGATGGCGAGTTGATTATTTGGGGGCGCTCCGGCCGGAGTGAAAATTTTTCGGGGCTCAAGACCAAGGATGGTGAATTCCGTGGCGCCCAGCGTGCTGCGAAGGGCGTAGAGGCCAGTGCGTTGAGTCGGGGTTTGCGCGGTTTTCTCTTGCGCGTTGATGGAGCTCGATAAACGAATCCACTCCGCGCCGTTGAAATAAAAGACCCCGGTATTGTTGATGTCCGATGGGCTGATCTCGGCCGCGGCTTGAAAAAGACCCGATCCTTGAACCGGTATTTTAAAAACGCATTCCACGGGTCCCGCAAAACGGTAGTGTTCGATTTTTTGCCCGGCCGGAGTCGTCACGACGATCTCATAACTGGTCAGGGCTTTTCCGGTTTCCTGATCATTGCGCCGCGTCAAACTGACCGCGATGTCTTCGCCGAGTTGGGAGCCCTCTTTGGTCAACAGATGCGAGGGGATCAAAAGCGTCATGCCCCCGTCTGAGGCCAGGATTTCGGTTTTGATGTCTTGGGCGCTTAATAGGGCGTTGGAAAGCTCGCTGGTATTGTGATTGAAATCGATGGCTTGGACCTTATAGTAATAGGCCGAATAAGCGATGGAATTGGGATCGGTCCAAGAATTGATCCAAGAGGACACATGGATTTGAAAATCAAAAGGGCCGCCGGAGGACGTTGATCGATAGATGAAATAGTCGCTTAAATCGTCGGTGGCTGAGCCGTCGGCATTGTTGACGACCGGGCTCCAGGATAATGTGAATTGTTTGCCCCACGAACCGTTTAATCCCGCCGGCGCTCTGGGCGCGATATTTTCCAGCGTGCTTGTCCCGGGCAGCACCGTGTACGCGGTTTTGATGTTTCGATTGTTGACGGCTTTGACGCGGAGATGGTGGAAAAGAAGCGGGGTCAGGTTATAAAACGTGACCGCATGGGACAGGGTTGTTTGGCTGTCCCAAATTGCTCCGAACGCGGCATCCGTGCTGATTTGAGCCCGGTAGACGGTCCAGGGCGGGTTGGCGTTGGCGTCCCAGGCTGCGGTCATCGAAGTTTTGAAAACGCTCAGGATGGTTGTCACGGCGGTGGACGGGGGATTGGCCAAGGTAGAGGTTGATCCGAGTTCGGTGTAAGAGGTTTCTGTGCCGTCTAAATTGCGCGCTTTAACCCGGCTGTAATACGTGGCATTGACCGCCAAGCCGGTGAAGTCGGCTAGCAGAGCCGTGGTGGTTTTGGTTTGGTCGATGGACGCAAAGGCGGCGTTATCATCGATCTCCGTAATATAGAGCGTGTTTCCGGACGGATTATCGTTGGCCGTCCAATTGGCGCGCAGCGCCGTTGGGGTGACATCGCTGAACGCGCTTGCGCCTGGCGGCCCGGCTTTGGTGATGGTTGAACCCAGCGCGGCATAAATCGTTTTAATATCACGATGATTTTTTGCTTTGGCGCGGGCGAAGTAGGTGGTGTTGGATACCAGGCCGCTAAACGAGGCTTGAGTGAGCAGGGTGGCGGAAGAAAACGTCAGAGCCGCAGGAAAAGTATCAGCGTTTGAAATTTCTGCGATATAAACAGTGCCGGTTGGATTGCTGTTGGCCTGCCATTGGAAGGCGAGCGAGGAGACGTTGACCGCGCTGAAGGTGGAGACTTCGGTGATGGGAGGATTGGCCAAGGTGGCGGTGGAGCCCAG